>NZ_JBHWUU010000099.1:0-34399 GCF_042737375.1 Streptomyces sp. NPDC060000 | reverse complement strand
CCAACCGAACCCACGGATCTACCGACCTGAAGCAGATCGGTGGACCTGCGGGTTCAGGCTGAAGGACCTTCGGTTTCCTTGAACCCACGGGGATCCGGGGGTGCCGGTAAGAATGCTGTCACCAGCCGCAAACGGCAGTGATCTTGCGGGGCGTCACCCGTGTGGGTGAGTCCGGGGCGTACGGCTGCGGTGGGTGAAGCTCTGCGAGGACGATCTGCGATCGTGGCCCGTACTCCGTTGGACCTGGACGAACTGGTCGAGCACTGGACGCTGTTGAAGGACGAGCAGGTGCTCGTGTCCGGCAAGCGCGGTGCGACGCGACTGGGCTTCGCCGTGCTGCTGAAGTTCTATACGCGGTCCGGCCGGTTTCCCCGGAACCGGGCAGAGCTGCCCGGTGAGGCCGTGGAGTTCGTCGCCCGTCAGGTGCAGGTTCCCGCCTCGGAGCTGGAGTCCTACGACTGGGCAGGCCGCACGGTCGAGTACCACCGCGCGCAGATCCGAGAGCACCTCGGCTTCCGTGAGTGCAGCGTCGCGGACGCGGAGAAGCTGACGGCGTATCTGGCCGAGAACGTCGCGCGCAGGGAACGCAGGCCCGAGCAGGTTCGGGTGGAACTGTTGGCCCGCTGTCGCGAGGAGAGCATCGAGCCGCCTACGACCGGCCGGTGCGACCGCATCGTGGGGGCTGCCCTGCGGGCGGCCGAGGAGTCTTTGACGGCCCTGATCTCCTCCCGGCTGACCGTGGAGAGCGTGGAGCGGATCGTGGCTCTGGTGGCCGGCGCCGACCAGGACGACGCCGGACCCGCGGGCGGTGGTACGGAGGGCGAGGACGCGCCACCGGTACTGGCGAAGGTCAAGGAGGCTCCGGGCAACGTGAGCCTGGAGACGATGCTCACCGAGATCGACAAGCTGCTGACGGTGCGGGCGATCGGGCTGCCGCCGGATCTGTTCATCGACGTCGCGCCGAAGGTGGTGGCCGGCTGGCGGGCGCGGGCCGCGGTGGAGTCGCCTTCCCATCTGCGGACGCACCCGGTGCCGCTGCGGGTGACCTTGCTGGCCGCACTGCTGCACGAGCGGGAGCGGGAAATCACCGACACGCTGGTGGAGCTGCTGATCTCCACGGTGCACCGGATCGGGGCGCGGGCGGAGAAGAAGGTCACCGAGCAGCTCATCAACGCGTTCAAGAAGGTGTCGGGCAAGGAGAACATCCTCTTCAAGCTCGCCGAGGCCTCGCTGGGCACCCCGGAGGGGACGGTCCGCCAGGTCGTGTTCCCGGCGGTGTCCGGGGGCGAGGCGACGCTGCGGGAGCTGGTGCACGAGTTCAAGACCCGCGGCCCGGTCTACCGGCGGACCGTGCAGACCACGTTGAAGGCGTCGTACACCAACCACTACCGGCGCGGGCTGATCAAGCTGCTGGACGTGCTGGAGTTCCGCTCCTCCAACCACGCCCACCAGCCCGTGATCGAGGCCCTGGCACTGGTGGCCCGGTACGCGAGCGCCGGGAACACGACGTACTACCCGCTGGGCGAGACGGTGCCGGTCCACAAGGCGATGAGCGGGGACTGGGCGGAGGTCGTGCACCGCACCGACAAGCGGGGCCGGCACCGGGTGGTGCGCATGGTCTACGAGGTCGTCGCCTTCCAGGCCCTGCGCGATCAGCTCAAGTGCAAGGAGATCTGGGTGGTCGGCGCCGACAAGTGGCGCAACCCCGATGAGGACCTGCCCCAGGACTTCGAGGCCCGGCGGGTGGAGAACTACCGGGAGCTGCGCAAGCCGCTGGATCCGGCGGCGTTCGTCAACGAACTGCGCGAGCAGATGACGGCCGAGCTGACCCTGCTCAACGACGGGATGCCGAAGCTGTCCTGGCTGGACATCGCTGAGCGGAAGTCCGGGGCGATCCGGCTGACGGCGGCCGAGGCCCAGCCCGAGCCGCGCAACCTGCGCAGGATCAAGGGCGAGGTACAGCGCCGGTGGGGCGTCGTGCCGCTCGTCGACATGCTCAAGGAAGCGGTGCTGCGGACCGGCTGCCTGGACGCGGTCACCTCCGTCTCCGGCGGCGGCAGCCTCTCGACGGCGGTGCTGGCGGAGCGCCTGCTGCTGGTCATCTACGCGTACGGCACGAACACCGGGATCAAGGCAGTGGCGTCCGGCGGCCACGGCCACACCGAGGACGAGCTGCGGTACGTGCGGCGCCGGTATCTGTCCGCCGAGGCCGCCCGCGCCATCGCCGTCCAGATCGCGAACGCCACCTTCACCGCCCGCAGCACCGAGTTGTGGGGACAGGGCTCGACCGCGGTCGCCTCCGACTCCACGCACGTGCGCGCGTACGACCAGAACCTGTTCACCGAGTGGCACTCGCGCTACGGCGGCCGCGGGGTGCTCATCTACTGGCACGTGGAGAAGAAGTCCCTGGCCATCCACTCCCAGCTGATCAACTGCACCGCCTCCGAGGTCGCAGCGATGATCGAGGGCGCCATGCGGCACGGAACCACCATGGACGTGGAAGCGAACTACACGGACTCGCATGGCCAGTCGGAAATCGGGTTCGGCATCACGAGGCTGCTGAACTTCGACCTGCTACCGCGTATCAAGCGGATCAACAAGGTCAAGCTGTACCGGCCCGTGGCCGGTGAACCGGACGCCTACCCGCAGCTGAGCCCGGCGCTGACCCGGCCGATCCGCTGGGAACTCATCACCCAGCAGTACGACCAGATGATCAAGTACGCGACCGCGATCCGTACCCGTACCGCGTCCACCGAGGCGATCCTGCGCCGCTTCACCCGCAACGCCTCCCACCCCACGTACGCGGCGATGCTGGAGGTCGGCCGTGCGCAGAAGACCATCTTCGTGGCCCGCTACCTCAGGTTGCGAGACCTCCAGCGGGAGATCGAGGAAGGTCTGAACGTCATGGAGTCCTCCAACGGCGCCAACTCCGTGATCGCCTACGGCAAGGGCGGAGAGATCGCCTCGAACCGGCGCGACGAGCAGGAAATGTTCGTCCTCTGCCTGCGGATTCTCCAGTCCGCTCTGGTCTACGTGAACACCCTCATGCTCCAGGACATCCTCGACGAACCCGAGTGGGCCGACCTTCTCACACCCGCCGACCGACGCGGCCTGACCCCGCTGTTCTGGTCCCACATCCGCCCGTACGGGGAGGTAAACCTCGACATGGACACCCGCCTGAACCTCACTGCGGGCTCGACGGTTCCCCGCCCTCGTACCGCAGCGGCCGTCGAGCAGCCGGTGCTGAGCCCCAGGGATCCGTGAGTGCCCGATTATGAACCTGGAGGGTTGGTCGGGGTGCAGGCCTCGGTGTGGCGGGCGAGCACGACGTCTGGTTTGCCGTAGCCGTCGGTCAAATCGGGGTGGACGGTGGCGGCAGCCAGCCGGGGAACGGCGTGGATGAGGCGTGTTCGGCGGCGACCGCGAGTTCGTGGGCCCGGACCACGGTGAGCTGCGGGGCGACGACGAAGTCGGCTTCAGCACCCAGTGTGTGGCCGATCCACGTGCATGCAGACCTGTCCGACGTCTCGGGCGGGCGTCGACATCGCGCAGGGCGCGTTCGGCCGTGATGACCAGATCGGGGTCGACGGAGCCCATCAGGCGCCGGTAGCCTCACGGGCTCCTCGAACGGCGCGGGAGCCTCGTGCGTTGCAGCCACCTTCCGACCTTCCCCCCAAACGCCTCGGCCGACCAAATGCTCGACCGCCCCGCTGTCCGCCCCCTGATGCGGAGAGCCTTCTCGTGTATTGGTGCGGCCTGCCCATAACCGCCCGCCATACGCGTAGCGAAGCCCTGAGAGGCGGCACTGAGCCTTTTCCAACCTGACTGCGGCGGCCAGGTGTTGGAAGTTGCCAGCTGTACGGAACGACGAAGCTCCTGATAGACGGGTCTCGACCAAGATCACCCGTGTCCGCCAGGAGCTTCGCGTGCTTGCCTACCCCTCGTCGATCGATCTGTCCGGCCGCACCCTGCGCTACCTGACCACGCGGCTCCGTGCCCGGCAGCGAGAGATCGGGACCCGGTGGCGACGGCTGCCCGTCGGCCCACAGGTCCTGCTCGTCCTCGCCCACCTGCGGTGCGGGGACACATACGCGCGGCTCGCCGCCGGGTTCGGCATCGGCGTCGCGACCGTGTACCGGTACATACGTGAGGTGATCGACGTCCTGGCCGCCGCCGCGCCGACCCTGACCGAGGCGATGAAGACCGTGCGGGCGAAAGCCTTCGTGATCCTGGACGGCACCCTGCTGCCGACCGACCGGATCGCCGCCGACACCCCGTACTACTCCGGAAAACACAAACGCCACGGCATGAACGTCCAGGTCCTCACCGACCCGTTCGGCCGACTGCTGTGGGCTTCACCGGCATTGCCCGGATCGACCCATGACCTGACTGCCGCGCGTCGCCACGGCATCATCGACGCACTCACTGAAGCCGACGTCAAGTGCTGGGCGGACAAGGCTTACCAGGGCGCCGGGCGCCCCGTCCGGGTGCCGTTCAGGGGCCGTCGGCTCAAACGCTGGCCGCGGCGACACAACAGCACCCACGCCAAGATCCGCTGTCTCGGCGAACAGGCCATGGCCACCCTGAAGGGCTGGCGCCTTCTGCGGAGGCTCCGCTGCAGCACCAACCGGATCACCGACATCGTGAAGTCCGTCGTGGTCCTTCACCACGCCTCAACCTGAGGCTAGAAAGATCTCCATGAGTTTTGACATCTTCGTGTGCCGGTTCGAGAACGGTGAGCCGGCGACGCTGGACATGAGGGCTGCGCACGAGGTCCTCGATCCCTATGCGGTGGCGCGGGATCCCGGGACGGACTTCCTGCTGGTGAGTACGGCGGAGGGGGAGGAAGCGGGTGTGTACTTCAACAACCCGACCGGCATCACCTTCAACCGCTTCGGAGGGGGCGGGATCATGGACCTCCTGGCCGTCCTGCTGCAACGGCTGGATGCCGTGCTCGTCGTCCCGGGCGGGCCGACCATGATCCAGCGGGACGAGGACCGCGAGCTTCTGCCCGCCTCCCTCAGGGAGGAGTGGCCCGTCGTCTTGGCCCGTACCGGCGCGGAGATCGACCGGGCGATCCGGGCTTCCTGAACGAACGGGCGAGGGGCCTCCCCGGGGCGTGTCACCGGGAACGGCCCCGTCGTCTCCGCGCGCGCGGCCGCCGGCCAGTACGCCTCCGCCACAGCAGCCGCGCCAAGATCCGATGCATCGGCGAGCAGGCCATGGCCACCTTCAAAAGCTGGCGCCTCCTGCGAAAGCTCCGCTGCAGCACCAACCGGATAACCGACATCGCGAAGACCGTTCTCGTCCTTCACCACGCCTCAACTGAGGTTGGAAAAGGCTCACTGACCCTGCCGGCCTGCTCAGCCGCGAAAAAGTTACGCGTCCCTGCACGGTGTCATACCGTCACGACGCGCGTGTGCTCACATAGTTGGCGACAAGTCAAGCTGGAACAGTCGCCGCCTTCGATGAGATGCGGCATCCCCGGTATCAGCTCCGTCCGCCTCCGCTTACCCCCCCAACAGGCCTCCCAACAGGTGTGCCGCTCTCAGCTTGTCAAGAAGTGCGTTGAAATCTCTTTTCAGCTGGTCAAGGTCAGTCGCGTGCGAGTTCTCCTGATCTGTCACGCCCTGTGGAATCGGTTCAAGGTACTTTTTGTTTGCGGGAACATCCAAGTCATAGAGCGTCTCCCACTCTAGGAAATGGTCCTCAGTCGTATCACCAACAGTTTGGCTCCAGGGCGGCGGATCTTGACCGGAGACGTTGAGGTGCGGGTTCAACGGCCCGTCCTTCTTCTTGTACGCCTTCAGTCGATAAACGAAGCGATTGCCGGGCGGCAGGGGCGTCGGCTTGACGGTTTGCCCTATGCTGTAGTGCTTCCCGGGAGTCCAGGGTTGGCAATGGGGCGCTGACCCCCATCCACACGCAGCCGCCACCGCCCACCCGATCGGGCCTTGGCGCGTTGCATCATTGTAAGCATTGAGGATCAGATCGCCCGGGCTGTAGAAGTCGCAGCTACCCACAGTGGTAGTGAAGGGGTTTCCGCTATAAACAACACCAATTCTCCGCTCATTATCAGGTTTTCCAATCCAGGCTTCCGGAAGCATTAGTTTGCCGGGAGACGGACCGTTTTCGTGCGAGGTTAGATAGTACGTAGTAGGGAAAGGCGCTCCAATCAGAGACGTTTCAATCCTGCCCTTGAGAGGGTGCTCAGGAAAAGATCTCGGAGCTCTCTGGACTTGGGTACGGAAGAGGGAATCCCCCGCGACGGGATCCAACTTGCCGTCCATCGTCACAGACTGAACATCCTGAATGATCGTGGAATCTTTATTACTACTTCCGAGGGTGTTGGACGTCACGATCGAAGGCGGGCATTCGCCCAGGCATTCCCATATCACATCGCCATCTCTTGTCAGACTCCCGAGCGTTGGGACCGTTGTTGCGGTTGCGGACCATTCGTCAGGCATACCGGTCGAACTAGCTCCGCTAGTATGCCCGCCGACTTTTGCTTCAAATAGGTATCCTAGCGCCTTTGGGGCCGGTTCGCCTAGTTTGGGGTGGGGCGGCGTTACCTGCTCGCCCTTATCTATATCGATCCCACCCTTGACGATCCGATAAAATCGCACTGTGGAATAATTATTTGTCACTTTCAGGGCAGAGGGTCCAGATCCTCCTCTGACGGCGCCATAGCCCCAGTACGTTGAGTCTGGGGTGATGTCCATGTCCCCTCCGACTACAGCGATATGCTGTCCCATGAATACCGCCGGTGCATCCGCTTCGGCATAGCAACCGACGTACACGGACCACGCGCCATCGCTTTCGGAGCTGATGTTTCGGTGCTGGTTTGTTTCGGTGTGACACGAAACGAAGGTGCAGCCGAGGTACGAAGCATCATGAATTCCATCACGCCCGTTATCTGTGGCAGAGACGTTCATGACCAGCATGGTATTTGTATTATCCTTACCCTCGCTGCCGATGTCGAGCCCATGCTGACCATTGCTAGAGATGAGGCAATCACGTATCTGTGTGAGGTTGGCATTAACTACCGGCGCGAAGCGAGGCGGGTAGCTTGCGTATATCGTTATTCCGTTACGCCTGAAGCCAGCGACCCGCACCTGCTCGATCCACGGGCCGTGCGCCAGAACTCGTACGCCATCCATCTGCGGAGTCTGGTGGAGATCGCTAGCGGCGGTACCCCTCCGTTGTAGGGGTTTCGACTCGAGGGTGAACTGGCGAAGCACAGCATAGTCAGCACGACCGCGATCGGGCAGGTCGGTATAATAGCCCGTCAGGGCAATTGCGCAATAAACGGTCTCTCCGGCACCTACTCCGACTTTACCGATACCGCCTCCGATACCTGGAATGATTGGAGGGTCGTGTGGAGGGGGGTCAAGGGGATTGGTCCTGGTGGAGAGGTTGAAATCTGCGTGAACGCTTGCGACATCTGCGATTATTCGGGAAGTTCCTCTGAAGCCAAGGCCGGCTCCCTCCAGAATGCAGCCGTTCGAGACGACAAGGGGCTTCGTAATCAGGTAGTCGCCCGGAGGAAGGTAGACGACTTTGCCGTCGGACAACGGGTCATAATCCGGCATCGTTCCGAGTCGCATTGCGCAGTCCAGGGCATCTTGGAGCGCGTCCGTGTCGTCGGTCTTTCCATCCCCTGCCGCTCCGAAGTCGAGCACGTTCAGCCGCGTGTCGCGGCGGGGCCGGATTGTCACCATGCCCGAGGCGTCACAGTCACCGATCCAGTTCGGAGCGCTGATGCAGACTTTTGCTTTTGTCGGATCGTCTTTGCGCACGCGCACGGCGTTAGCCCGCACGAGTTTTCCCGAACTGTTGACGCCAACCGCGCCAGGCTTTCCGGGGCCTAGGCTGCCTGCAACAACGCCGCCTATTTGAACATCGACCTTCGCCTTGGCGTCCGCCGTCTGCAGAGCAATCCCAAAGAACGGAAGGGTATGCAGCGTCTGCAACGTCTCGTCGCTGGGGGGGGTTTTGCTCTGCGGGACAGCAGGGGCGACTGCAGGGCTGACGGCGGTGGCCGGTGATCCGGGGGTGGTCGGTGATTTGGTGATGCGGACCGCCTGGCCGGCTGTGACCTTCTGGGCGGCTTGCATGGTGACGATGACGATGTCCATCGGAATTTCTCTTCCGTTGAGACTTCGTTGGCGAACGCAGGTCCAGGGAACACGTCAGTTCCGGGAGCGGCCTCAGGGGAGGCCGGGCGATGGTCCGCGCTAATCAGCGCTAGAGGTATCACTGAATCCCTTATGGACGCCTCCTCTAAGGATAGGCGCGCCAACCCGTCTCGGCGATTTGAGATCGCGCACCACTGCCCTGGTCTGGCACCGCGAAGGGCAACATCAACGCGCCCGTACGCGACGCCCTCCTTTCCATGAACTCAGGCCCCCTCTTCCACGTCCCGGCTCGGCGCGTCCGGCCAGTTCGACTCGAAGACGGTGCAGGCTCTCGCCGCAGGGCTTCGACAGAGGTGCTCGATGTTCGGTTCGTAATCACATGAGTCCGAGCAGGGGTGAGCGGCCGGCGGGCATCGCGGGCATTGCCCTGAAGGGCGGAAGCCGTGGCGGTCTTGCGCGTCTTGCTCATCAATCGACCGATTGATAAGCAAGATCGGTAAGTGGCGGCGCGGGACCGGATCGACGCCGGATCATGCCCATGAAACGGTGTCAGAAAGTCGATGTGCTCAAGAACTTGAGGGGCACCCTTTTCTGTACGATCTGGCAGGTGCAGCCACCCCAGGATGACGACGCCGCCGATCTCCTCACCCCCGTTCCGGCCGTACGGACCGGCAGCCTCGTGGGATACGCACGCGTGTCCACCAAGGGGCAGTTGCTCGACCGGCAGATCCAAGCACTCAACACAGCGGGCTGCATCCGGATCTTCTCCGACAAGAAGTCCGGCAAGAACGCCGAACGCGAGGAACTGTGGAAGGCCCTCGAACTACCTGCGCGAGGGCGACACCCTCGTCGTCCCGTCGCTGGACCGGCTGGGCCGTTCCATCCAGGACCTCATCGCGATCGTGTCCGGCCTGCGCAAGCGCGGCGTCGGCTTCACCTCGCTGCACGAGGCGCTCGACACGACCACGCCCGGCGGGCGCCTGGTCTTCCACGTGTTCGCGGCCCTGGCGGAGTTCATCCGCGAACTCATCGTGCAGGGCACCAATGAGGGCCTGGACGCCGCCCGTGCCCGTGGCGCCCGGCTCGGCCGCCCGCCGGCGATGACGGAGGAGCAGGTACGTCACGCCCGCGACCTGCTCGCCCGCCCGGAGAACACCGTCACCTCGATCGCCAAGCTCCTCGGCGTCTCCAGGAACACGATCTACAACTACGTGCCTGAGCTGAAGGGCGGTCGCCTCGCACTCGCTGAGGCGACGAGCACGGCGGAACTGCCCCAACCGAGGTCCGAAGACTGATCACCGCCGTTTGCGGCTGGTGACGATCCTGCTGGCCTATTTCGTGCCCGGCGTGGCTGGCGGCTCGTTAGTCGGGGCAGCAGCGGCCGTCTTGGCGTTCCCGGTCGCGGGTGGGGTGTGGGATGTCGATGCAGCCGAGGCCGTGGCCGACGGTGCCTGAGCTGACCGCGCAGGTGGCGCGGGCGGTGGCGGCACGGGCCCGTACCCGTTGGCGATGCGGGTCCGTGACGAGCTGGGCGAGTTATTCGCGGATGCCGAGTTCGCCGAGGCGTTCGGAACCAGAGGGCGGCCAGGCTGGTCACCGGGCCAGCTCGCGCTGGTGACGGTGTTGCAGTTCACCGAGAACCTCACCGATCGGGCGGCAGCGCATCGGGTGCGGTACGGCATGGACCTGAAATACGCGCTCGGCCTGGAGCTGGATGATCCCGGGTTCGACGCCTCGGTGCTGTCCGAGTTCCGCACACGGCTGGTCGAGCACGGGATGGAGGAGAAGGTGCTCGACCTGCTGCTGACCGCGCTCAAGGACCGGGGCCTGGTGAAGGCGGGAGGTAAGCAGCGCACTGA
Organism: Streptomyces sp. NPDC060000; assembly: GCF_042737375.1. Taxonomy (NCBI): domain Bacteria; kingdom Bacillati; phylum Actinomycetota; class Actinomycetes; order Kitasatosporales; family Streptomycetaceae; genus Streptomyces; species Streptomyces sp. NPDC060000. The sequence continues at coordinate 24,402 of NZ_JBHWUU010000099.1, read as the reverse complement.
CTCCACCCGCGTGCTGGCGGCGGTACGCGATCTGAACAGGCTGGAGCTGGCCGGGGAAACGCTGCGGGCCGCGCTGGAGGCGCTGGCCTGTGCGGCCCCGGACTGGCTGGCCGAGGCGGTACCCGTTCGCGAATGGGCCGAACGCTACGGCCCACGGACTCACTCCTGGCATCCGCCGGCTTCCCCAAGCAAACGCGAGGAGATGGCCCTGGTCTACGGCCGGGACGGGTTCGCACTGCTGGAGGCGGTGCATGCCCCTGATGCTCCGTCCTGGCTGCGCGAGCTCCCGGCGGTGCAGGTCCTGCGCACGTTATGGGTGCAGAACTACCACTGCACCGTGACCGAGGGCGGCACGGAGGTGAAGCGGCGGGAGAGCAAAGACCTCCCGCCCGGCAGACTGCGGCTGGCCTCTCCGTACGACACCGACGCGCGCTATGGCCTCAAACAGGGCTCCTGGTGGACCGGCTACAAGATCCACATCAGTGAGTCCTGCGACGATGCCGATGACCAGGACCCGGCTGCCGACGGCCAGGCGCTGATTCCCGGAGCCGACGGACCGCCGCCGCGCTTGATCACCGGCATCGCGACCACCGACGCCACAGTGACCGATGCGGAAATGACCGAACCGGTCCATCACATGCTTGCTGCCCGCGATCTCCTGCCCGCCGAGCACTTCCTCGATTCCGGTTATGCCTCCGCCGAGTTGATCGTGGGGATGAAGAAGAACTTCGGGGTCACCCTGGTCACCCCGGTCCTGATGAACAGCTCACCCCAGGCGCGTGCCGGCGCCGGGTTCGACCGCACCGCGTTCACCATCGACTGGGACAAGCGGCAGGCGACTTGCCCACGCGGGGACACCAGCACCTGGTGGAGCCCTGCCACCCTGCGCGGCACCAAGGCCATCGTCATCAAGTTCGACAAGGAGACATGCCGCCCCTGCCCGGTGCGCGACCAGTGCACCAGCTCGAAGACCGGTGGCCGGACCCTCTCTCTGCAACCCCGCGAGGTGCAAGAAGTCCTCGACCATGCCCGCCTCCAGCAGGGCGACGAGCAGTGGCGAGCCAAGTACGGAACCCGCGCGGGCATCGAGGGAACCATCCACCAGGCCGTCGCGGTCACCGGGATGAGACGTGCCCGCTACCTCGGTCTCCAGAAGACCCACCTGGAGCACGTCTTCTCCGCCGTTGCGCTCAACCTCATTCGCCTCGATGCCTGGTGGAACGGCCACCCGCTCGACCGCACCCGCGTCAGTCACCTTGCCCACCTCGGCCTCTCCCTCGCCGCGTGACCGAATAAGCCAGCAGGATCGGTGACAGCATTCTTACCGGCACCCCGATCGGGCTTCATCGCTGAAGGATGCCGTACGCCCCAGGCCCCGCAGCAGTCTGCCGCCCTGGAGCGGGGCGGGCTCCCCAACAGGAGTGCCGCGGGCATAAGTTGGATCCCGCAGGTGATCATCATTCGGGGGTGGGTGTGGCAGGCCGGGATCTGAGGGCTCTGTTCAGTACGAACGACCGCAGCGTGCAGGCCGACGAGGCGTTCACGAACCGCGCCTCACAGTGGGAGACGGTCGCGGCCGCGCTCACCGAACACATCCAGCGCATCAGCGCACCCGGCTTCGACGCAGAGGACCTCGAGGCGCCCCGCAACCACGTCCTGGTCTTCCACGGAGTGGGCGGCATCGGCAAGACGACCCTGTCCCGGATGCTGGAGGCGGCGCTCACCGACGCCGGACGGCGGCCCTCCCAGTGGGGCGAGCCCGGCTGGCCGGCCGACCGGATCCTGCCCGTACGAATCGACCTCGCCCGCTCCGCCGGCACCGACTTCGAGCAGATCGTGCTGACGATCCGGGCCGCCCTCACCCGGATCGGGCGCCCCCTGCCCGCCTTCGACCTGGCCCTGCGCCGCTACTGGGAGGCCAACCACCCCGGCGAGCCCTTGGAGGAGTACCTGCGCCGCGGCGGTCTCGGCTCCCGGTTCGGGCAGGCCCTGCCGCAGCAGATGCAGTCCGCGCTCGCCGACGTCGCCCAGGCGCTCATGCTGCCCGGCACCATCGGTTCGGCCGTCGGCCAGGTCACCGGCGCTCTCATCGGCGCGCTACGCGAACGCCGCCAGACCGTCCGGGCCCTGGCGGGCTGCGCCCGGCTGGCGGACCTGCTGGAGGCCGAACCCGACCTGGACGCCTTGTCCTTCTACCCGCACCTGCTGGCGTGGGAGCTCGCCCGCCTCCCCGAAGGCAAACGCGTCGTGCCGGTCGTCCTGCTCGACACGTTCGAGGACATCGGCGACCGCACCCGCCGCGACCTGGAACGCCTGATCCAGCGGACCGTGTGGCTCCTGCCGAACGCCTTCTGGATCGTCACCGGCCGCTCCCGTCTGCAGTGGGCCGACCCCGCCCTGCAGGGCCAGCTCGACTACACCGGCCCCGCCGCCTGGCCCGGTCTTGTCCACACGGCTGTGCCTGCCGCCCGCACCTCCACCGGTGCCGGCACGGCGCGGCAGGTGCTGATCGGCGAACCCATCCGGCAGGTCATCACCGCCCGCTCACACGGCCTACCCCTGTACCTCGATCTGTCCGTCGCCCGGTTCCTGGAGCTCAGCCGCAGCGGCCGCACCCCGCAGCCCGGCAACTTCGACCACGACTTCCCCGCACTGGTCGCCCGCACCCTGACCGACCTCACCCCCGACGAACGCCACGTCCTGCGCTCAGTGAGCCTGCTGGACGCCTTCGACGTGCCGCTCGCCACCCAGGCCGCTGGCCTCACCCACGAAGGGCCCGCCCTGCGGCTGACCGAGCGCCCCTTCGTCCGCGACGATCCCTTCGGCCTGTGGCCGTTCAACCTGCACGGCCTGATCCGCTCCGCCGTACGCAACGCCGACGACACCACCGACGACCGCTGGACCGACCACGACTGGCAGCAGGCAGCCCAGCGCGCCCTCGCCACCCTGGGCGAGCAGTACCAGAACGCGCCCGGGCCGGACCGGCTGCTGCTCATCGCCTGCCTGCGCCAGGGCCTGCGCCTGGCCCGCGACCACCGACTGGACCTCGACTGGCTCACCCTGGCGGCCTGGACCTACATCAGCGACTCCGTGTGGGAACCCCTCGCCCCGCCCGACACCGACGCCGGGGCCGGCCTCGGTACACCCGCCGGCGCCTTGGTCGAACTCCTCAGCACCCTCGCCCGCGCCAGCACGAACACCGCGCTCGAACCGTCAGCCGACTCACCACCGTCCTCGACACCAACCTGCTGCCCGGCGACCTACAGGAAATGGCGCTCTACTACCGCGCCAAGTCCCTTCGCGACACCGGCCGTGCCACCGAATCCCGCCGGGACTACCAGCAGGTCGCCGACCAGGGCGGCCGCCTCGCACCAGCCGCCCGCCGCGGCCTGGCCCACGCCGCGCGCCTGGCGGGCGACTTCCCTACCGCCCTCGCCACCGCCCAGAACCTTGGCTGGGAAGGCCGCCACCACCGCGTGCTGGGCGACCTGTACTGGCTCCAAGGCCAACCCGAGCGCGCCGCCGCGGCGTACCTCGCCGGACGCACCGAAGCCGAACAGCACGGCAAGGCCGGCGAGGCCGCCCACAACCAGGCCCTGCGCGCATTCGCCGTCGCGCTCTACGCCCCCGACCAGGCCACCGCGGAAATCGACCTCGCCCACCAGCTCCTGGTCGGTCTCCACTTGCGCGCCACCACCATCAACGTCCGGCGGGCCGAACTCATCCGCGATGCCGGCAGCGACAGCGTCGACGATCAGATCGCTACGCTGCGCACCGAACTCGATATCGCGGGCCTCGCCTCGCTGGCCCCCGCGATCGAGCTGGCCGGCGCCTTTCACCAGGCCGTCCTTGACGATCGCACCGCGCTGAACGCCACCCTCACCCGGCTACGAGAACAGACGTCCGCCGAAGATCACGCATACTTCGTCGACATCGCCCACTTCATGGCTGGCCTCCCTCTCGACTCCCCGTCACCAGCACGGTGGCTCGAAGGACAACAGCCCGCGCGCCAGCGGTGGCGGGGCCTGGTCACCGCCAGGCGCGGTCACCTGCGCGCCACCCGATGAAGCACTGCGGGCCCCGCCGGATTCCGGCGGGGCCCGCAGACGTCTGCTGCTGTGATCAGGGGGTGAGGTCCAGTACGCGGACCGGTTCACCTGCCCACCGGTGCGGGGCAGCGGTCGCGATGATCGCGCCGTCCGGACGGTCCGGGGTCGGCTGCGCCGCGTACTGGCTGTGCGCCGCGGCCCAGGTCTCCTGCCGCGCGACGGCCAGGGCTGCAGCCAGGTCCAGATCGAGGACGGTGATTCCCGGCAGGGAAGCCAGATGCTCGGCCGTGCCGGGCCGGGCGCGATCGGCTTCCACTAACGCGCACGCTGGGGCGTACAGGAACCAGCCCGATTCGGCATGGGCGCGGTGGATCAGACGGGAAGCAAGGACGTTGCCCTGGCCGGCTGCGGCCATCGCGGTGTCGTCCAGGACGATGTGCACAGCGTCGCTCACCGGCTGGTCACCTGGGCCAGGCGCCGGTCCAGCTCGCTGTCCAGGTCCTGCTCCTCGGCAGCGGTCGGCGCGTAGCCGTTCCACTCCTTCAACGCGGCCAGTGCCTTCTCCGCCCGCTCGGCACGCTCGGCCGGAGTCAGCAGCGTCTCAGCGAGACGGGCGAGATACGCGCGCAGCGACAGACCCTCAGCGGCAGCTATAGCGGCCAGCCGGTCCTTGGCTTCCTCGGGGATACGGACGTTGGCATCGGACATCGTCGTGCTCCTTCCTACCTCGCAAGGGTACGGGTACGTACCCGTACCCGCCATACGCCTGATTTCAGTCACAACCCTGTTGTCTGGCTGAATCCAGTGCAATGCTGTGACGGCGGTGATCCTTCAACCCCCCGTGGAGGCCCCACCTCTGGCCCCGCCCGTGCGCTGTCACCTGGGCGGGGCCGCGCCGTCCCTCCCGGCCCTTCCCACGGGAGGGCCGACGCCTGTCCGCGTCCCTCGGAGGCGGGACCGGCCAGGTGGTGACGGCGTGGACGGCCTCACCCGATCGAAGCGTCAGCCGCTGCGCCTCCTTGCTCCTCAGCCGCGCACCGGATGTCATCAGCACGGGCACCGTGAACGCCCGGCCGCGCGATGGAAGACGCCCCCGCAGCTCCCTCGCCGAGGACCGGCCAGAAGCATCACCCACCGCACGACACCGTCCGCACGACCTCAATAAAAGCGCTCACCGCCGGGGGCCGGTCCGGCGCGGAAAAGCAGCCATGCCTCCTCAGGCCGCCCTGGCCCTCACCGAAGACCGCCGCCGCAGCACCGGCGAATCCCACCAGGCGCTCTGCGCACTCCTCAGGGACACCGGCGGCCAGCCACTGCGCATCCCCGCAGCCCGCCACCCGGAACAGGCACAGATGGAGACCGCAGTCTTCCTCGCCTGCTGCAAGATCGGCGGTCTCTCTGCGCATCCCCTGGGCATCGTCCAAGTCCGACCCGGTGAAGACCAGCTCGCCCTCCGGCTCGCCAACGAGCCCTACATCGTCCGCTACTGGGCCGAGTTTCTCCTCCCGCGCCTGAACGACTATGACGAGTTCTCGGATCCCCAGGACCGGATCATCGGCGTGCCCGGCCTGCGCTACCGCCGTGAAAGGGGCGGCATCTGCCTGTACCGCCCCGGCACGCCGGCCAGCATCCTGCTCACCGGCTTCACCCCCCACTGGTGGGACCGTGTCGTCGACCGCCTCACCGACTACGACCTGCTGCAATCCAAGCCGGACTGGACCCCCGAGGAACGCGCCGCCTACGCCGCGGCTGCTGCCTCGCCCTGCGATCCGCCCTCCATCTACTCACCCCTGCTACGCCGCATCCGGGCGACCGCCGGGCCGGGACCGATCAACAGCACCGACGCCTGGCACGCCGTAGGCGGCGACGTACGGCTGGAGACGACCGACGGCCCGCCGTGCCCCGACCTCATCCGGCTCCTGGGCGACGGCCCCACCGGCCTCGGCTGGGAAGTGGATCACAAAGGATGCACCTGCCTGTGCGATCACACCCACTCCGACGTCGGGTGCACCATCGACTTCCGTGAGCCGACAACCGGACGGTTCGTGTACTACTCCAACACCAAGTGGGGCCGCACACTCGGCGACGGCCGGTGCGACAGGATCGCGGAAATGAACCGCGCCGCCTTCACCTGAACGCATCCAAGGCCGCGCCAAGCTCGTTAGGGGCGAGCTCGTAGGTGACCGCCGGGTCGCCCGAACGGTGCTGCCGTCAGTCGGCAGCGCGGCGTTCATCGTCCAGGTGGACCATGGCGTAGCCGCGCTCATCCGGGTGACGGGCCAGGCGGGCCATCACCCAGGCGGTCCGGGCGTCCATCCCCTCGCCGAAGTCGGCGGCCAGGCGGCGCGCCTGCCACGTCGTGCGCGGGGCGAGGACCCACCGCACGAGCGAGAAGCGAACGCGGCCGGTGCCGGCTGTCGTCCGGCCCGCCCCGCCGGGGAGGTCTTCGGGGGCGCCGGGAAGGTTCAGGTCGGTCACGATCGCGAGTGTGGCGACGGCCACGGCGCTATGACGGCCGCGGGGCCGGAGATCACCGGAACGGACGGCGCTGCATGGTTTGGGTTGACGCCCGAGAGGCGCGGCAGCGGAAGCTGTGGGCTCCCACCAGCCGGTGAGAGCCCTCCATGTCTGAAGCCTGGGGTATGCGCAAGGCCAGGCTCCCAGTAATGCCCCGGGCCACCTGGCCTCACGTCTTCCTGGAGCCCACGGCTCCTGACTCTCCTTGAAGGCTAGTGCGCTCAGCCCTCCAGGAAGCTCGGCAGGCGGGGCTGGAAGAAGTAGCCGCCCTTCTTCGCGGCGGCGATGGCGGCAGCGGTCGGGCCCTCGCCGGCACCGACGGGGACGTGCGGGTAGACGCAGTCGACCAGGTCGTACGACAGGTCGTCGGAACAGCCAGAGCCGACCACGGCGCAGATCGGGCGGCTGTATCCGCCGGCTTCGGTCCACACGCCGGGCCAGTCGGGGTGCTGCTCGGTGACGTGCACGGCGCAGTGCTGGCACTGGACCTTCTGCTCCTTGCCGGTCAGCTTCCCGGCCGGGCGTGCCTGGGCGGCGTCCAGGATGTGGCCGACCCGCTGCACAGACTCGCCCTCCAGGCGGGAGCGGTCGCACACCGGCCCGTATTCGTTTTCCACGCTGACCAGCACGCCCGGCCAGTGCGGGTGCCGGTCGGTGACCGGCGCACCGCAGCCGGCGCAGTCGCGGACACTCAGGCCGTGCGCGCGGAACAGGGCGAAGGTCTCCTCAAGTAGCGGCCCGTATGAGCGGCCGGGTCCGTCGGCGAGCGGCGCCAGGGCGAACAGGGGCAGGTCCTTCTCCGCCAGGCGCACGTCCTCCCACGTCTGCATCCCGGCCATCGGCAGGCTCTGCGCCCAGCCGATGCGCGGCACGCTCGTGGTCGACGGCCGCTGCACGGTCTGAAGTTCAGGGTGGCGCAGGTTCTCGGGCACGTACGCGGCGAGGAGGCGGTGCAGCTGCTCCACGGCCTGGTCCTGATCGTCGGCGTCCAGCCAGCTGGTCTTAACCAGCTCCCGCAGAGTCCCCCGCGGGTAGAGCGCCATCTCATACGTCCAGCCGTCCGCGCCGTGGCGCAGACTGCGCTCGTACTCGCCGGAGTCGTCGAAGGAGAAGCACGACAGGACACCGCCGACCTCCTCCGCCGCCGCGAGGGCGTCGGCGACCGTCGCGTAGGCGTCAGTGAAGTCGCCCCACGGCGTCGCCAGCGGCCCGAAGAGAATGTCGTCCATCGACGTCAACTGCGGCAGATTCGCCGCCACCGCCGCGAACGTGGCGGCGTTCCGTGACGCCGCGGCCGTGCACTGCTTGGCCTGCTTCGCGTGCTTGGCCGCCCGCTTCTGCTGTGCCCTTTTCCCCATCGTGCCCGCCTGTATCGAAGGTGTGCGGTATCGACCGGTAAACGGGGAAGCGGGCTGTTCGTAACGAAGTGCCGGAGTGAAGGGATTGGGCCGCGCAGCAGAGACCCTGCGCATGGTCGAGTACATCGACCAGGACGTCACCGCCTCGCTGGGCCAGACCACCCGTGTGCCTGACTTGCCGCGTACCCGGCCGTGATCCGCATCCGGTTCAGCGCGCAAGCGGAGCCGGTCGGGTGGTGCTGTCGTGTCCGCATCTGTGGGGTGCTCGTTGACCGGTGGGGGCCGGCCGACGAGCAAAGGGAGACCGCCGATGGGGCGGATCAAGAAGAAGCGCGCGGAGCGTGACGTGCGCCGCCAGCCTGGGGTCCAGCCGCAGGCGGCGCCGCCGTTCCCGCAGGCGGAAGTTGAGCGGGTCATGCGGCTGTGGGACCGGGCGATCGACACCGGGTTGATGGCCGGCGGCACGGATGTGAAGTACCACTTCACCCCGGACGGCAAGGTGCTCTCCGTCGCGGTCGGCAGGAGCGGGCAGGTGCTGGCCAACGGCGAACGGCTCACGCCGTCGGTGGCCGAACGGCTGCGGGAGGAAATGCCGCTGCTGGCGGGGATGGTCACCTTCTACGAGAACAACCAGCTCGCCGGCCGCGGCCTGGACGGTGCGCCCCAGGACGGCGTGATGCCCCTACTGCCGCCCGCTGGCCCCGATCCAATGCCGGCGGTGGACGAGGAAGCCTTGGCCGAGGCTCAGGCCGCCACCGCGGTGCTGGTACGTCAGGGCAAGGTCGCCGAGCCGGTGGGCGCGATGGTGATCCCCGCCCAGAGGGGCGGCGTGCTGTTCGCCGTCGGAGGCCGGGACGGGGAGCTGTACGTCAACGGGCGGGCGCTCACCCAGCAATGGGCCGACGCTCTGCGGTCCGAGGTGCCAGAACTCGCCTCGGACATCGACCGGCTCCAGGCCATGCGTGCGGAGTGGCTGGACACGCCCCCGCAGGACCGCACGCTGGCGCTGGCCGGCAGCTGCACCGACCCGAACTGTCACACCCCGCACTGAACGAACAACGCGCAGCCCGGGGGCCAGGTGCTGGCCGGGCAACGCATGCGACGGTCGTGCATGCCGAAAAGGCCGGGCGAGTTCACCAGCCTTCTCCCCCTGGCGCCGCATACGGTGGCCTCGCCTCCCGCGCACACGCCCCGCACGGCGGAAAGCGGCGGCACGCATCGCAGACACGGCACGGGGGGAAGACCTAGATGACGCAGGCCGCGGTGAGCGAGCTGGAGGAGCGGGTGCCGGGACGCCGCTGGACGGTGCGTCTGGACGCCGCCGGCCGGGGCAGTGCGGCCGTGCGCATCTCGTGCAGCCGTCCCGCCTGTGCCGAGCAGCGCCTGCCGTCCGCGGCCGCCGGCCGCGCGGCCGCCATCGCCCACCTCAAGGCCCACCTGCGCGCCGCCCCCGCCCCCAGGGCCGGGGCGTACTGCGCATGCAAGCTGGAAGGCTGCAACACCCACATCCCCGACACCGGCTGGCACACGCGTGCCGAACCCTGGCGGTGCGGCGGCCCGGTCGTCCTGGCCGTGATCACGGACCGGGAAGGACGCTGGTGGCAAGCCATGGAGTGCTGCTCGAGGTGCGCGGCCGCAACCCCCGGCGCCAAGACCGCAGCCACCTCCCAGCCGCCCAGCCCGCAGACCACCAGCCGCTCGGCCCCCACAGCCACGGGAACCGGCACGAGCGGGCCGCAGTTCTCCGACCACCAGGCCGCCACCGGGACGGCAGTCCCGGCTCCCCGCTCCGCAGCTGCACGGCGCCCCCCGCAGCAGGCGAAGATCGCCCAGCGGGTCATCCCCCACAATCTGCGACCCACCGCGCTGCGGGACGAACTCATCGAACTCGGTGACCTCTTCCGCACCTACCAACAGCGAACCGAACCCGACCTGGCGCTGCTCGCCGACCTCCACGAGCGAAAAGCCCGCGCCTTCATCGCCTGGGCCGACGCCAGCGGCATCCTCAGCCTGCGGGTAGAGGCCGTGCGTGCCGAACAGGCCGCCGCTGCCGCCCGCTTGCAGCACGAACAGCGCACGGGCCGGACCTCCAGCGGCCCCGGGCAAGCCGGTACCGGACCAGCTGGCAGTGAGCCCATCAGCAGCACTGAGGCCGCTGGCAGTGGGCCGACCGTGGGCCGACTGCTGACCGTGCGGACGCAGTGGGACCACGCGCGCTCCGTCCTCGCGCACGTGGCCGACCACAGCCCGCTGCCCGGCCCGGAGGCACGGCTGCTCACGCTGATGCTGACCCTGCGCACCGCGCACACCGGCACCGGCAACCTCGTCGGCCAGGACCTCACCGCGCTGGGCCTGACCGACCCGGAGGACCTGGTCGAGAAGCTGACCGGCTGCGGCTGGCTCACCCTGCCCGGCACCGCCGGGGACCTGCTCGCCTCCCGGCCGGAGAACCCCACCCCGATCACCGTCCCCTCCCTGGCGCCCCACGAGGACACAGCGGCCCCGTTCACCTTCGGCAAGAAGATGCGGCCCAAGCTCTCCGGCTGGGCCCAGAAGGTCATCTCGGACAAGAAGCTCCGCAAGGCCAAGGCCACCGCCGGCACCCGGCTGCTCGCCCTGACGCTGGCCACCCAGACCGACGCCTCGGGGATCCTCGGTCCCGGCGGTCAGGGCATCGCCCTGAACACTCTCACCACCTGGGTCCCGGTCGATTCCGGCGAACTGCAGCACCTGATCGACCAGCTGACCGCAGCGGACTGGCTCACCGACGCCACCCTCACCGATGCCCTGCTCACCGGGCAGCTGACCGAACGCGTGCTCCCGCTCACCTGTCCCCTCCAGGCTTGACGTACAGGACCCGTCCGAGTGAACCGGTGAGGATGTCGTCCGTCCCCGGCCGTGGTCGTGCTGGATGCTGGTCGGAACTGGCCCGAGGCGGGCCACGTTCCGACCGCCGCCCGATCCGGCGTACCGGAACGCAAGGAGCGTGGCATTGCACCGGCCTGCACCACCGTGATCACACACAGCAGCTCGTCAGTGTTCGTTGACGTGCCGGGATCGGGCCGAGGCGCGTCAGGAAGGCACTGTCGTGAGCGACCGCTCCTCGTGGGAATCCCGCAAGCTCCGCTACTGGGCCGAGTGCAGTGGGCAGTCCCGCCGCGCCAGCCTTCGAACCAGCCACCCGGCACCTGCGGCCTCGCCGGCGCAGGCGCGGCTGGAGAGCCGCGTCCTCGAGCAACTGGGCACCTCCCCGAGTCTGTGCGCGCACCCCTTCGGCATCGCCTCACTGACCAGCGCCACCACGTCCCTCACCCTGCACCTCGACCCCTACATGGGCCAGGAGCGGTACTCCTTCCCCGAACACTGTCTGAGTCGTCTGCTGCTCTCGACTCCCGCACCGGGCACCGGGGACGATGTGCCCGGCATCCCCGGCCTGCGGGTGAGCGGCATCGAGGCCGGCGGCCGACAGCTGCACCTGCACACGGTGAGCCCGGGGCAAGCGGCAACCCTCGTGCTCGTTCTGCCCCGCGGGCTGGCGGAGGGCTGGGCCGACATCGAAGGCCGGTACCGGCACTGGTGCGAAGACAACGGGCTGCGACCGCTGTGGACGACCCCGCACCTCGATCCCGTTGAATCCGGCTACCTCAACGCCTATCCCAATCTCGAACGCTCGCGAGCCAGGCGGGCCGCGGTGGGCAGCGCTCTGCTCCGGCGTATCGCGCTCTTCCACACCGTCACCGCGTTCTACCGTGTCCAGTGCTGGGACGACGGCGACAGCTGGAAGATCGACGCCCGCACCGCCCACCCTCGGGCCCTGTGGCACGACCAGCTCCTGCAGCGGCTGTGCCACCCGCGATGGGGCCTGCTCGTGCACGTGGCCCACCGGTTCTGCCACTGCGCCGAACCGGACGCCCCCTACCAGTGGGGCCACACCTGCGCCTTCTACTTCGACAGCCACGACGAAGACGACCCTCTCTATCTCCGCGTCCACGCCAGCCCCGAAGGACGCGACTACGACCGGCAGATCGAGACGCTGCACCAGGTGGGAGCATCACAGAACTGGATGGCCCGAGCTTTTCCACGCCGCGCTGTCCAGCACCACGACCAGCACCATCAAGCGGAACAACTGTGATAGCGGCAGGGAAGGCAGCTCATGCCTGGACCGGATTTGCCGCCGGCGGCGGATCCCATGACCGCGGAAGCGTTGCTCAGCCGGTGGCCCACCGGCGCGCAGAAGGTGGAACTCCTTCACGGCGTGCTCGTCTTCGTCGGCGACTTCGACGAGCGTGACCTGGAGACGGCGCGGCGTACCTATCGATGCGGCAGTAGGGCTGGCAGTGGCGCAGCAACGACCCTGAGCTGTATGCGGCGTGAGGTCGATCGCCGTCTCGAATGTGAACGCCTTGGTCAGCGTGGTGGCGAGCTTCTGTCCCGCGCGTCGACTGGCTCGACATGGGCAAGTAGTCGACTCCCCGGTCGCGGTCGTAGCTACAGGCCGGGGCGCGGCCCGTAGATCTCCCTGAGTCGCTTGGCGATCACCTCCTGAGCCTCTCCCAGACTCATCTGAGCCTTCACCGCCGAATCGGGGTTGGCTGAAGGAGGAGCCGGGTCGATGGCCATGCCGTTGGCGTCGGTACTCGCCTGAAGCACCTTGCGCCGGATGTCGTCATCAAGGACGAGTTTTGTCAGGCTGGCGAGCTGGCGATTCGCCTCAGATAGTTCCCGACCAGGCGCGTCTGGTTCGTCGCCTGATGTGCGCTTCACGCGGAACATGATTGCTGCAGTATTCGCCTTGCTGAGTGCGTCGTAGACCTCTTCCAGGTGAGTCAGTTCGAACGACTCCCGGCGTTCCAACCGCACGTGGTCTCGCTCCAGCTGGCGGAGCCGTTCTTCACGGCGGAGTGCTGCTGTCTCTCGGCGCTCTTCACTTCGCTGGTTCAGCCACGCGCCGAGGATCAGCGTGACGACTGGAAGTACTGCGGTGACGGTCCACTTCAAGTCCACGCCGCGGAGCGTACGTCAACGGCCCTGTTACGCGGGATCTCAGTCGTCGTCCTGGTCGAGAGCGGCCTCAGCAGCTTTGATCTTCCCGCTCGTCGACAGTTCCGCGTGGATGTGGTGCTCGCCGGTATCGCAGGTCTGCGTCAGGCTCACAGTCGACGACGTGCACCCGTGCCGCACAGACCAAGACGCCCCCCGTCGGGTGGCGGCCCAAGCTTGATCTCGTGCAACCGGCCCACCTGTGCCGAACAGCGTCCTCTGCTTTGGGTCATGTGTTGACCCGCGGGGCATAGTGGCGGATACCTCAGCCCCACAGTTTGCGGGTGAGTTCCTTCGCCCACTCCACCCGCTGGTGGTGTGGACCGTGGGGCGTGCACGGGGAGTTCGGGCCGGCCTGGCACTTTGGGCAAGTGACCTCCTTCGCATGCCAGGTTCGCGCTGCCGAGCCCGCGGTCTCCTCCCTTTCTTCCTTTCTCCTGCGCGGTCTAGGAGGCCGGGCTTTAGCCGGGACAGGCGGCGGGGCGTGGTGCTGGCGGCCGTCGTACGCTTCCTTGTCCTTCTCGCCGGGGCCGACGGGGTCGTCGCTCTGTAGGACGCGGCGCAGGCGTTCGTCGTGGGGAAGCTGTCGCTTCTCGCTGGGGCCGACGCGATCGTCGTTGTCGCAGAGCTTGCCCGGTCCGGCGTGGCATCGCGGGCAAATAACTCGGTACCAGTCGCCGCGTGGCACTTGGTGGTGCAGGCGGACCGGGGGCTTCTTGCCTGCCTTTTGCGCTCGGCCCTTTCGATCGGCCGTCGGTCGCCGCTCCTGGAGCGGAGGTGTGGGGCTGGCTTCGCGCTCGCGGGTCTCCGAGGCCGACTGCATGGACCCGGCAGGAGCTTCGACCTCCTGCCGGGCCTGCTTCGGCTGTCGGGCCTTCTTCGAGGCTTTCCGCTCGTCCAGGATCAGCCGTTGCCGCTCAATGTGGCCATCTTCGCGCGGCCTCCCGCTGCTGGGGCCATCGACCAGCACACAGTCCTTGCCTTGCTGCGCGTTGCAGCGCGGACAGCGCCGCTGGATCCAGTACCGCCGCGCCACGCGCGGCTGCTCCTGCGGCCCCCGCGCCCACCGTTCCTTCCAGTCTTCGACACGCTGCGCTTCACCACGCGTCAGTAGTTCTCCGGCCGAGGCCGCGGACCGCAAAAGCTCCTCCACCTGAGGCCGCAGATCAAACGAGTACGCGTCGTACACGCGAAGGCGATGGAGGGCACTGCGGAGTCGAGCCGCAGCCTTTCGTGCTTCCTTCTCAGTGTCAGCTTCCGCTTCGACCGCGTCCCGCGTGAGGTCGTCCAGGCTGTCGAAATACGTGATCGCCCGCTCGTAGAGGGCGGACTCGGCGTCGGTGCGATCCTCCGCCGCCGTCGCGTTGACGCGGATCAGAAGCCGGCGCACCCGTCCAGGCTTCTGCTCAGCCACCGCCTTCTTCAGGTCGTCGAACAGCTTGCGGCGCTCCTGGTTCTGCTCGATCAGCCAGGTCCTCGCGTGGCGAACGGCGGCCTCACGCTGCTCCTGAGGATCGCCCTCCACAACGGTCAGATCCTCGATCTCCCGGCACACCTGCTTCACCAAGGACACGGACTCGATCCGACGCGCATACACCAGTCGGCGCAACAGGGCCTGGGCGCGCGCCTCCGGATCTGGCACCTTCCTCGCTCTGCCGGGCGACCACAGCGTTGGGCGCGGCGCATGGTGGGACTGAACGATCTTCTGAACCGCTGGCGTCGACAGCCCGCGCTCCGTCATCTCGCACTGGTCCAGAGCGAACCATTCGATCGGCCGGGCGAAGGCCTCGGTGCCGATCTGTACGTGGCGCGCGGTGCCCACGCTGTCCAGCCGGATCCGATGCACGTACCAGCGACGGATCAGTGTGTCGCGGTCGACCGGCACCATCGTCCCGAGGACCGGCTCGACACCGTCGCCCCACACCGGCGTCACCGCCTGGTCCAGGTGCACCCGCAGAGCGCCATGCCGCCATCGCACATCCACGACGGACCCGATCGGTGCCCCTTCGGTGCGGGTGTACTCGAAGGTCGCCTGCTCCCCGCGGCCGGAGAGCCAGGCCGCGGCCGCCGACCGCACATAGAGGTGGTCTGCGCTGTCCACGCCGTGGGAGCGACGCCCGCACACGTGCGGCAGCCCGTCCGGATCCGGATGATGTGCGAAATGACAGGCCCGGTCCGTGTACAGCTTCGTGGTCAGCTGGCCGCCGCAGCCGCCGAGCAGCGTCCCGCACCAGAAGGTGTCGTCATCGTGAGAACGGCGGAATGCATCCAGCTCGATCGCTTCCATCGGCAGCGTCAACGGCTCATCCGAGTCCGCTCCGCCGAGTACCGCCGTCTGAATCCGTCGCCTGTCCGTGCGCACAAACTCCCCCAACCCATCCTGCCAACACATCCTGTCACCAGCGGAGTTCACCAACCAGGTCGCCTTTCGGCTCGACTCACGCCGTACGCCCCAGCTGCGATGCCCCCGCCGCCCTGCCGATCACGCCGTCCGCGGCCTGCCCCTTCCGGGCAGCACTCTCGGCCCGGGCCCGGCGTAGTGCGGCCTCCTCGGTGGCCGCGGCCTGGCGGCGCCGCTGTGCACGGGTCGCTTCGATCAGGACGGCGGCCGGTTCGGGGAACGCGCGCCGGGACAGCTCCCGCATGGCCTTCGTCTGCCGCTCCACCGCCTCCGCGATGCCCGGGTCCACACGGGAGGGTCGGGCCGCCTCCTGGTGCGCGGCGAGCGCGCGGCGGTAGCCGTCCGAGGCGGTCTCCTTGGTACGCGGAGGCCCGGCGGGCGCGGTCGCGGGCTCCGGATCGACGTCGGCCGACTCGGGCACCGGCACCGCGCCGGGCGCCAGGATCCGCAGGGACCGGACGACCGTCCGGCCCGCCGACTCGTTGGCGGCCGCGATGATGCGAACCTGCTCCATCCGGGCCTTCGTCGCCCAGGCCGACGACTCCGGGCACACGGTCAGCCGGCCGGAGTCGGCGTCGTACGACACGGCGGCGACGTGCCCGGCCAGCTCGGGGGCGATGGCCTCCCACCGCGCGCGCAACGAAGCGCCGGCGGCCGGGAGCTCCCACGCGCGCTCGGTCACCAACGCGCCGATCGCGGCACCCAGCCCCATCGGCTCGCGCCCGTCGCGCCGGACCACCCGAGTGGTGCGCGGCTTGGGCTGCACCGTACGGCCGCCGCCGTTCTTCTGCGCCGCCACCTTGGCAGCGCGCAGTGCGACGCGTGCCAGGTCGACGCCACTGAGCTGCGGGTTCTCGGTCATCAGGCGACTTCCCCGGCCAGCTCCTGGACGCGGTGGACACCGCAGACGCTGCGCGACGGCAGAGGCTTCCGCCCGCAGGGCACGTCTCCGTCCCGGCCCGAGCAGGTCTCCGGCTCGGCCGGTGCGGCGGCAGACGCGGGCACGACGGCGGTGCCCAGCACGGCGGCCTCCTCCCGGCAGAGCTTGCACAGGCCGTCCTCGAGGGCGCGGCCGATCACGACGATCCGGGCGCCGCAGTCCCCGCAGGAACCGCGCGGCGGACCCTCCAGCTCGCGCTGCGCCGGGACCGGGGCCAGCACCGGCTTGCGGATCGCGTCGTCCAGCACGCAGTCGACGCAGCGACCGCCCGGGCCGGGACGGGTGCCGTGCTCGGGACACAGGCCCTGCTCGATGCGCTGGGCACGCCTCCGGGCGGCAGCCTTGTCCTGGACGATCTCGGCACACACCTCGCAGTCCTTGCCGGTCGACCACAGCACGCCGGCCTCGCAGTCCTGGTAGCCGCAGCCCCAGCGCGGCAGGGCCACCCCGAGCAGCCACCGGCCCGGGTCGCGGATGTCCGAGAGCATCACCTTGGCGAACCGGGCGGTCAGCCGGTGGTGCAGGCGTTCGGCATCCGTGCCCTCGCGCAGCTGGCGGCCCACCTCACGGGCGATCTGCCGGGCGACGAAGTCGCTGGTCACCCGCTCCAGCAGCAGGTGCACCGGCTCCAGCACGGCGTAGATGTGCGGGCTCATGGCCAACTGCGGTCCGTCGTACGACGACCACGCAGACCCCCCGCCCCTGCTGCTGCGCTTTTCCGTTTCCGGCTTCGAGAGGAAGGGCTGGCTGTTTCCACCCGCGCGAAGCGCGAGATCACCGTCGGCTTCCGTACGCGCAGCAGCGCCAGCCGGGTTTTCCACAGCCCCAGCGCCCTCAACTACCGGTACCTCGCCTACGGCGGATGAGAAGAACGCGCGCTCGTCATCTGGTGAGTCAGTCCTAGGTGATTCCTCATTCGCGAGGGATCCCTCACCAACCGGCGAACCCGATCCCTCACCAACTTGGGAACTGACCGACTCCTGAGAACCACTGGTCACAGCCGCCTCAGCAGCCCCGGCGGCCGCCGCGCAGCCACCGTCCGGACGGGCTTCGGGAGCGATGTCGTGCGCGATGTACCGGTGACGCCCCTGCGCCCCCGCACGCCGCTGCACCGTCACCCAGCGCGCCGCCTCCACCTCGTCCACGACCGCCGACGCGGCCGTCACCGACAGCGGCTGACCCTCCTTCTGGCCTGAGTGGTGCCGCAGGCCGGCCGCCAGCTCAGCCTCCGTCAGCGCGATCCCCCGCGCCTGCGCATACGCGATCAGCGCGAACGCCCGCAGTTGCCGGGGCGTGAGGTCTTCCGCGGCCGCCACCGGCAGCCACACGAACGCCTCCGTACGAGTCATCGCCCGCACCGTCCGCACCGCCGACGTGCCCCTGCCGCCCGGCAGCGTCCGACGATCCGAGAACAGCTCCACCACACCGTCCGGACCCGGACGGCGCAGCTGCGTCATCCCACGCTCCACCGACGCTGGCGATAAGCCCAGATACGAGGCGATCGTCGTGGACTTCGCTTGGCACCCCTCCGGCCGCAGCCCGAGCGCCTTCACCTTCACGTACACGGACAACGCCACGTCCTGGTAGCAGGGCAACCAGACCAGACGCATTGGCACACGAACCCGCTGCCGACGAACCAGACCCGTCGGTGCGGCCATCATTGACTCCACGACGGCGCTCACCGGGCCCCCCGCAGAGACGTCAGAACATGATCCATCCGGCGACCATGGACCAGATCACCTGTGGATAGATTCCGCCCAGCCTTGATCGCCCCTAGTGCTCCCGCAGGGTGGTCAAAAATCTTGAAACCCGTCCCGCCAGACGGGACGTCGCAGTCGCGAGCGCCGATCAGACGGCCCGGGGCGGTCAGTTCCCCGCAAGCGAAAGAAGAGCCGTGAGGATCTTCCTGGCTAATGCCGTGAACTGCGTAAATGCTCCGCGCGTTTCTCGTCACGTGAGAAGCAGGAATGGCTCGAACCGGTGTGAAACGGGCAGGGCCAAGCTGACAGGGGACACCAACGTGCTGCACTATGGCGAGAACACCTTTCAGATTCACGGCCGCACCTCACCCCGCGATGCGGGAAGGCGACCAACGGATATGAAGCGGCCCCTCCGGGAGGAGCGGCCGACCGACTGGGGGGAGATTTCTCCTCTCGTCTCGGTGGTGGTTGATCGCAGAGCCCCTGTGGTGGGGGCCCTGCGGTTGGAGCGCGCAGCTGCTGCGGCTGTGGTGGCCGTGGTTAGTGGCCGTGGTGCTTGTTGTTGAAGTGAGTGGCTCGATGAGCCGCAGCTCAGGACCGGTTACAGCCGGGATCTGAGCGGCCGACGCGGGTGGTTAATCCGGTCGGTAGACGGGCCGCGCGAGGCCAGCGGGTGGTTAGTCCGCCTCTCGGCGCGCGCGGCCGATGACCTAGGTCATCCCGACCCCCTTGATTCCGAGGCCGGCGTCGGCATGCCCGAATCCGGGCGGGATGCCTCTGGGAATCGCTCTGCGAGTCGCTTGAGCAGGTGCATATAGACCGCGCGATGAGGCCGCCGGGGATGAGTTTGTCCGAGCTCCCAGCGGGCCACAGCCAGGCGCTTCACGCCCACGGCGTCCGCGACTTCCTGCTGGGTGAGTCCTGCAGCGAGGCGCAGTTGCTGCCGCACGTGCGGAGGCGGCAGGACGTCGTCCAGGAGAGCGTTGACCCGGTGCAAGGGATCTGCGTCGGACATGACCCAACCTCTCATGATCACTGAATCCCTGAAAGATACACCACGGGATCGATCTTGGCTCTCGCGTGCCGATACGCCGATAGGGTCGTGTGCATGCTGGCCCTCTTCGACCTGGACGGCACGCTGGTCGACCGGCAGTCGGCGTTCAGCGACGCGGTGACCGCCCTCTGCCATACGCACGCCTTCGGCCCGGACGTCGAACAGTGGCTGCTCACCGAGCTGGCTGACCGCGCGAACGGCAGCGACTTCGCCCGGCTGGGCGCAGCCTTCGACCTGCACGAGCCAGCCACGCAGCTCTGGCAGGAGTACGTCGACCTGATGGCAGCCGCGGTCACCTGCCAACCGGTCGTCCTCGAGGGCCTGGCCCGCCTCCGCACTGCGGCGTGGACGATCGGCATCGTCACCAATGGCGCCTCGGACATCCAGCGCGCCAAACTGGCCTCTACCGGGCTCATCGACTTGGTCGACGGTGTCGCGGTGTCCGGGGACCTGGAGATCCGCAAACCGGACCGGCGCCTCTTCGAACTCGCGGCTGTCCGCTGTGGCCTGAGCCTTGCTGACGGCGGCTGGATGATCGGCGACAACCCCGCCGGGGACGTCGGCGGCGGCCACCAGGCCGGCCTTGGCACCATCTGGCTTCGCGGCCGACCCTGGCCCGACGGCCTCAAGGCCGCACACCACACCGTCGACGACGTCACCGACGCCATCAACATCCTGCTCAACGAGCCCCCGGAGTAGCACCGTGGACCAGCCCACCGTCGGCATCCTCCACCCCGGCAGCATGGGCGCCGCCATCGCCGCCTGCGCCGCGACCAACGCGGCCGCGGTCGTCTGGTGCTCAGCAGGGCGCAGCGCAGCATCCACGATGCGCGCCGAACAGTTCGCCCTGACGCCAGTGGCCACGCTGACCGAGCTGCTGGATCGCAGCGACATCGTCATCAGCCTCTGCCCGCCGGCCGCTGCCGAGGACATGGCCCACGATGTCGCCGGGCACCGCTTCGACGGGGTGTATCTAGAGGCGAACGCCATCAACCCCGAGAGGGCGATGCGGATCGCCGGATTGCTCGAACCGGACGCGACCGTCGTGGACGGTGGCGTCGTCGGCTCTCCGCCCGTACGCGGCAAGACGCCGGTCCTGTACCTGTCCGGCCGGGCCGCCGCGACCGAGCGGATCGAGGCGCTCTTCGCGGGCACCGCCGTGAAGACGAAGATGCTGGGCACGGAGCTCGGGAAGGCGTCCGCGCTGAAGCTGTCGTACGCCACATTCCAGAAGACGTCGCGGGTCCTAGTGGCGCTCGCGGTCGGCATGGCGCGCGAGCACGGCGTCGACCAGGAGCTCATCGAGGCCGCCTCCCGGCGCACCGACTCATACCTGTCCGAGCCGCAGTACGTGGCCAAAACGGCGGCCCGCGCCTGGCGCTGGGGCCCGGAGCTGGAAGAGGCCGCCGACGCGCTCGCGGCCGCCGGCCTCCCACCGGAGATGCTGCGCGCGGCCGCGACCACGCTGGCACGGTGGCACGACGTCAAGGACGACAGCGAGCTCACGCTCACCGACGCCCTTAACCGACTCGCCCAACCGTAGCCCGCGCTCATGCCGTCGCCGCTCCCGCCCGCCGCATCAACAGCTGGTCGATGAGCCGCGCCGCGTCCTGCGGTGACGCCGTCGTGGTGTCCACGGTCAGGTCCCAGACCAGGCCCGGGTGCGCGTCCAGGTCCTCGCGGGTCGCGTCCCACACCGCCAGGCGCGCCGTGGTGTCGCTGTCACCACGACCTGCAGACCGCTGCGCAATCACCTCGCGCGGGCACCACAGCAGCACCACCAACCAGTCCGCCTCGTAACCGTTGACCAGGGCGCGGATGCCGTCGATCTGCCCGAGATGCACAACCGGCACCCCGGCCGCGAACGCTGAGTCCAAGCCCGGCCGGTCAAGGACGTAGGTGTTGCCGTACCGAAGGTTCGCGTAGACGACATTGTCGGCGGCCTTCAGCTCCCGCAACTGTGCGGGCGTGCCCATCCGATAGCCCACGCTCCTGCCGGAACCGATCTTCAGCCGTGCGAACTGGCCGTACCGAGGGTGGAGTTCCGCTAGGACGCGGGTAACCGTGTCCTTCCCGGCCGCTGGCGGTCCGTAAAGAATGACGCCCGGCTTCTTGCGGCTCATCCGTGTACCGCCCTCAGGGCGTGCCGAGCCTGGTCGGCCAGCGAAATCGCTGTACCCAGCCTGTTGTCGACGACCAGGTGCGGCACGACCGGGCGCAGCTCCAGGTTGACGGTTGCCATGTACTCATCCCAGCGCTGGAGCTTCCAGGCATCGCGCGCCGCCGACCGGAAGCCGATGTACTCTCGCATGGATTCCACGTCGCACTGCACCCAGACCGGCGACACGTCCACGCCCAAGGCGCTGCACTTGTTGATCAGCCGGTTCATCCACGCCTCAGAAGTCATCTCCCCGATGAACGGGGCAGTCAGCACCGTGCTGATACCGCAGTTGATGTTGGCGTAGGCAGCCTGCATCAGGCAGTCGTACTCCACCGGCCGCACGTGCTCGCGATACAGATCGGTATGCCGGTCGTTCGCGTCGCCTCCGAGCGCGACCAGCAGCTGCTCCACGAGCGGCCGGGTCAGGGGGTCCTTGTCCAGCAGCGGCCAGCCGGTGAGCTGCGTAAGGAAGCGCGCAAACTCTGTCTTCCCGCTGCCGGCGAACCCGCCGACCAGCACCACCGAGGGGCGGTGCGGGTCACCACCGGTGTGACGACGCTTCCATGCATCCAGGATCCGCTGCTGTAGCCCGAGAGGATCCGACTCAGTAGTGCCCGCTCCGATCTGCAACAGGGCGCGCTCCACGGCCAGGACGTGCGAGCCGTTGCGCTGGTCATTCATCGGAGTCAGCTTGAACTGGGTGTCCTCGCCCGGCAGGGCGCTGCGGAATCCGAGTTCCGGGTCGGTGGCCCGGTACAACAGGCAGTACGCCCGGCGGTAGTGCGGTCCCGGGTAGACCTCACCCTGCTCGTGCTGCCACAGAGTCTGCGGATTCGCCGCTGGGATGCCCTTGAGTTTGGCCTGCTCCGCAAGCGTTCGTAGCCGCTCGCCGGCCTGCTCAAGCGTCAGCCCGTGAGCCTCCCGCTGCTCCCGCAGCCGCTCGGGCCTCCACCCCAGATGCTTCCCCACGCCGCTTGCCTCCGTAGTCGCCATGGTCCCGGACCCTATGGCCAGAGCCCGAAATTCCGTGTGTACGCGGATGTTGAAAACGTGTGAACGAGCCCGTGTACAGGCTTCGACAAGCGGCTGTGATTTTGCACCGCCGCTTCGGCCGGTGTGATGGCCCCCACAAGACGAGCTGTCAGGTGGGGGTCGCAGTGCATGAGTTAGAACGCTCAGGCATCGAACGCGTAGTCCAGGACGTACGCGGCGCTGTCGAGCGTCATTTCGTTTACCTCGACCGCAAGGCCATCGGAGTCGAAAGCCGTACGGCAGAGTTTGATCACCGGACGACCCAGGGGGATCTCAAGGCTCTCGGCTTCTTCCGCAGTGGGAAGGCGGCAGCGGATTTCTTCTCGGAAATGAGCCGGTGCATGGCCGATCTCCGAGAGGCGGGCGTAGGTGCCACCCTCCCCGGTGTCGACACGGGTGATGGCGGTGCCGTTGACCAGCTCGAACGGCAGGTACGAGGTGGCGAGCATCACGGGCCGCTCGTCAAGGACGAAGCGCCGCGAGCGGGCGCACACAGTTCCGCCATCTTCGAGATCGAGGATGCGCGCGATGTGATCCGGCGCCGCGACGGTGTCGACGCGAACATCGATCGTCACGGGCCTTTCCTCGTCAGCGGACCAGATCGACTTGCCCGCGTCCCACTGTGCGCGCGCCAGACGTTGAATGCCATGGCGTCGGATCGGGCGGAACGAAAGGACGCGGGCGCCAGCCCCCTTCTTCGTCTCCACCAGCCCCTCGACTCGAAGGATTTTCAGCGCTTGGCGCGCGGTCAGTACGGCGACGCCGTACTGCTCAGCCAAAGCCGACTCGCCAGGCAGGCGGTCTCCGGGGCCATACCGGCCCGACTCGATCGCTGCCTTCAAGTCGTCGGCAATCCGCTGATACTTCGGCCGCTGCGGGCCAGCCTCGCTCGCCATTCGTCTCCCTACCTCGTTAGCGATCCTACGGCTGCTGGCTATCGAGGCATCGGAGGGACGCCTTGATCCGCGCGGAAGATCGCGCGGCGAGACTACCTCGTTAACGATTCTCCTTGACATCGCTAACGAGGATGAGTCTACTAGACCTTACCCAAGCTCGTTAACGAGGTTGGTTGCCGAGCGAAACAGCAGGAAGTCGCCGCCTCTTCGGAGGTGGGGCAGTGGGGTGAGCCGAGCTCCCCCGGCCAGGCGCCTGTACCGAATAGCTCCACCTGATCCACCTCGAACGGCGCTGCTGCGCTGTCTGTCCGCCAGGACCAACCTGCCGAAAGGCCGGCCTGGCGCGGCAGAGAAGGCAGTAATCGCACCCGATCCCAGTCAGGAGGATTCGATGCCCCGCAAGCGTCCCGGCCGCGTCCGGACCAAGAACACGAACCGCCGTGAGGCGCTCAAGCTCAGCAGCATGGCCCCGGAAGACTTCAACGTCCGACCCGGCGAGCCGAAGTCGATCGCGTGCCCCGACTGCCGGACATGGCGCCGGATCATGGGCGACAAGGTCCTCAAGATCCGCGAGCACTGCATCTCCGACAAGGTCGCGGAGGGCGAGAAGCACGTTACCTGCCCCGGCAGCGACCAGCTCGTGGTCATCGACATCGACGTCCGACGCTGGCAGGCCCGGCAGAACCGGCTGCTGCGCGACGCGATGCCGCAGGAGAACCGGCGCGCCGCCCAGCAGTTTTACAAACCGCGCCCTGCTCCGGCCGCTCCGGTTTCCCGGATCAAGGCGGAGGTCACGCTGGAGTCGGCCCGCCAGTCCTACCTCGCCCATCGCAAGGGATGCACGCGGTGCGTCGGCGGCCAGCACTGCACGGACGGCGGCATCCTGGCCCGCCGCTACGTCCTCGCGCTCAACCAGGAGCCCGCCCGCCGCGAGGCCCGCGAGGAGCAGGAGCGCCAGGAGCGGCGCACCGCACGGAAGCAGACGGCGCCGGCCGTCCGCAAGGCGCAGTGGGCCAAGCACGGCGGGAAGGCAGTCGAGACGGCGAACAACCGCTGCGCGGGGCGCATCCCGGGATCGCTCTCCGAGTTCCGCGGCCCCCAGCTCCCGCTGGCGCCGAAGGACGTGGAGGCGCATGAGCGGCGTCAGGCTGAACTGGGTAAGCAGTACGCGCAGAGGAAGCCGGCCGCGTCAGCCGCCTGACCCGCACACCGAGACGATCGACCACGGCCCCGGCCGCCCCCGAATCAAAAGGC
>NZ_JBHWUU010000098.1:10841-35218 GCF_042737375.1 Streptomyces sp. NPDC060000 | reverse complement strand
CGCATAGGTCGCCAGGCCGCACGGCCGGTGTCCGCACCGGGCTCGCGACCTCGGTGGCCACCGGGCCGCACGCCTGTGTGGCGTCTGGGCCTCGCGGCCCGTGTCACGTCAGGCCTTGCGGGCCCGCGTGGTCTTCTTCGCGGGAGTCGCCTTCGTCCCCGTCCCCGCCCCGGTGGCCTTCTTGGCCGCCGTGGTGGCCTTCTTGGCCGCCGTGGTGTCGGCGGCGGTCGCCTTGGCCGAGGCCGTCCTGGCGGTCGCGGTCTTGCGCGCCGTGGTCTTCGCCGCGACCGTCTTCTTCGCCGCCGCCTTGCGCGGGGCCTTCACCGGTGCGGCGTCGCTGATCCGGTCCGCGCCGAGAACCTCCCGCAGGAACTTGCCGGTGTGGCTGGTCGACACCCCGGCAACCTCCTCGGGCGTGCCCTCCGCGATGACCAGTCCGCCGCCGGCGCCCCCCTCGGGGCCCATGTCGACGACCCAGTCGGCGGTCTTGATCACGTCGAGGTTGTGCTCGATGACGATGACCGTGTTGCCCTTGTCGACGAGGCCGCCGAGAACCTTCAGAAGCTTGCTGATGTCCTCGAAGTGCAGACCGGTCGTCGGCTCGTCCAGCACGTAGACCGTGCGGCCGGTGGAGCGTCGCTGGAGCTCGCTGGCGAGCTTCACCCGCTGCGCCTCACCGCCGGACAGGGTGGTCGCGGACTGGCCGAGCCGGACGTAGCCGAGGCCGACGTCCTTCAGGGTGTTGAGGTGGCGGGCGATAGCGGGGACGGCCTCGAAGAACCCCGTCGCCTCCTCGATCGGCATGTTCAGGACGTCGGCGATGGACTTGCCCTTGTAGTGGACCTCCAGGGTCTCCCGGTTGTAGCGGGCGCCGTGGCAGACCTCGCACGGGACGTAGACGTCCGGGAGGAAGTTCATCTCGATCTTGATCGTGCCGTCGCCCGCGCAGTTCTCGCAGCGGCCGCCCTTGACGTTGAAGGAGAAGCGGCCGGGCAGATAGCCGCGCACCTTCGCCTCGGTGGTCTCCGCGAACAGCTTGCGGACGTGGTCGAAGACACCCGTGTAGGTGGCCGGGTTGGAGCGCGGGGTGCGGCCGATCGGCGACTGGTCGACATGTACGACCTTGTCGACGAGGTCGTCGCCGTCCACCCGCGTGTGCCGCCCGGGTACGTTCCTCGCGCCGTTCAGTTCGCGGGCCAGGTGCGTGTACAGGATGTCGTTGACCAGCGTCGACTTGCCGGAGCCGGAGACGCCGGTGACCGCGGTGAACACGCCCAGCGGGAAGGACACGTCGATGTCCTGGAGGTTGTTCTCGCGGGCGCCGTGGACGGTGAGCCGGCGGGACGGGTCCAGCGGGCGCCGGATGTCGGGCACCGGGATCGCCTTCTTGCCGGACAGGTACTGCCCGGTCTGCGACTCGGCGTTGGCGAGCAGTTCCTTCAGGCCGCCGCTGTGCACGACCTTGCCGCCGTGCTCGCCGGCGCCTGGACCGATGTCGACGATCCAGTCGGCGACCTTGATGGTGTCCTCGTCGTGCTCGACGACGATCAGCGTGTTGCCCATGTCCCGCAGCCGGACCAGGGTCTCGATCAGCCGGTGGTTGTCACGCTGGTGCAGGCCGATGGACGGCTCGTCGAGGACGTACAGGACGCCGACGAGGCCGGAGCCGATCTGGGTGGCCAGGCGGATGCGCTGGGCCTCGCCGCCGGAGAGCGTGCCGGCCGCGCGGTTGAGCGAGAGGTAGTCGAGACCGACGTCGACGAGGAACCGCAGTCGCTCGTTGACCTCCTTGAGGACCCGCTCGGCGATCTTCTTGTCGCGGGCGTTGAGCTTCAGCTCACCCAGGAAGTCCGCGCAGTCGCTGATGGACATCCCGGAGACCTCGGCGATGGACTTCCCCATGACCGTGACCGCGAGGACGAGCGGCTTCAGGCGGGTGCCCGCACAGGTGGGGCAGGGCACCTCGCGCATATAGCCCTCGAAGCGCTCCCGGCTGGCGTCGCTCTCGGCCTCGCTGTGCCGGCGCTTCACGAACGGCAGGGCGCCCTCGAAGGGGGTCGTGTAGACGCGCTCGCGGCCGTACCTGTTGCGGTAGCGGACCTCGATCTGCGTCTTGTGGCCGTGCAGCAGGGCCTTCCTGGCGCGCAGCGGCAGTCCCGCGAAGGGGATGTCCGTGCGGAAGCCGAGCGCGTCGGCGAGGGCACCGATCAGCCGGCCGAAGTATTCCTTGGTGTGGCCGTGCGACCAGGGGTGGATGGCGCCCTCGTCGAGGGACTTGTCCTCGTCCGGGACGATCAGCTCGGGGTCGACCTCCATGCGCGTGCCGATGCCGGAGCAGTCGGGGCAGGCGCCGAAGGGCGAGTTGAAGGAGAAGGAGCGGGGCTCCAGCTCCTCGAAGGACAGGTCGTCGTACGGGCAGTACAGGTGCTCCGAGTACATGCGCTCGCGCTCGGGGTCGTCCTCGGGGAGGTCGACGAAGTCGAGCACGACCATGCCTCCGGCGAGGCCGAGGGCGGTCTCCACCGAGTCGGTGAGCCGGCGCTTGGCGGACTCCTTCACCGTGAGGCGGTCGATGACCACCTCGATGGTGTGCTTCTCCTGCTTCTTCAGCGTGGGCGGGCTGGACAGCTGGATCGTCTCGCCGTCGACCCGCGCGCGGGAGTAGCCCTTGGTCTGGAGGTCGGCGAACAGGTCGACGAACTCGCCCTTGCGCTCGCGCACCAGCGGCGACAGCACCTGGAAGCGGCTGCCCTCGGGCAGCTCCAGGACCCTGTCGACGATGGCCTGCGGCGACTGGCGCGTGATCGGCCGGGAGCACTCCGGGCAGTGCGGCTTACCGATGCGCGCGAAGAGCAGCCGCAGGTAGTCGTAGACCTCGGTGATCGTGCCGACCGTGGAGCGCGGGTTGCGCGAGGTCGACTTCTGGTCGATGGAGACGGCCGGTGAGAGGCCCTCGATGAAGTCGACGTCCGGCTTGTCCATCTGGCCGAGGAACTGGCGGGCGTACGAGGAGAGGGACTCGACGTAGCGCCGCTGGCCCTCGGCGAAGATGGTGTCGAAGGCCAGCGAGGACTTGCCCGACCCCGACAGGCCCGTGAAGACGATGAGCGAGTCGCGAGGCAGGTCGAGCGAGACATTCTTGAGGTTGTGCTCGCGCGCGCCACGGACGATGAGACGGTCGGCCACGCCGGTCCGCACCTTTCTTGAGAGAAGTGACAGGGGCGGGGCCCCCGTCTTCTTCAGACTAGGGCGAGCCACTGACAACGCCGGTCGGGATTCACCGGTTCACAACAATCCCCGGCCTTCCAGCATGCCCGACGCCGCCACCGACCTTATAGCACGCGCATTCGATTTGCGGGCTTGCTCGACCACCTTCACCCGAAGGGGTGGCGAGGCTAGGGTCAGCACCATGATTGATCACGCTCATGACCTGGAGTCTGTACGTGACGCGACCGAGCGGCTCCTCAGCGCAGTCGCCGAGCTGGACAACGCGTCGGTGGCCGAGCCGTCACGTCTGCCCGGCTGGAGCCGCGGCCATGTCCTGTCTCACATCGCCCGCAACGCGGACGCCCTCGTGAACGTCCTCGAGGGCCGTCCGATGTACGCCGACGCACATGTCCGCGACGCCGACATCGAGCGGGACGCCCCGCGCCCCCTGGACGTCCAGCTCGCGGACGTACGGGAGAGCGCGGCCCGCTTCCGGGCGGCGGGGGCCGTGCCCGCGGACTGGTCGCGCACGGTGGAGCTGCGCAACGGGGTCGTCGACGCGGCGGCCCGCGTGCCCTTCCGCCGGTGGGTGGAGGTGGAGCTGCATGCGGTGGACCTCGGCATCGGTTACGAGCTGGAGGACCTGCCCGAGGAGTTCACCGCACGGGAGACCGAGTTCCTCGCGGAGCGCTTCACCGGGCATCCCGACGTACCGCCGACACGGCTGACGGACAGCACACGCGTGTGGCGGACGGGCCGCGACGCCGACGGGCCCGAGGTGACCGTCACCGGCGCACCCGCGGACCTGCTGGGCTGGCTCGCCGGGCGCCGCGACGGCTCGGGACTGACGGTCGACGGCGGACCGCTGCCGGTCCTTCCGCCGCTATAGGCTGCCGCCATGACGTACAGCGGAGAGGTGACGGTCGGCGGCCCGGCGGACGTGCACGAGCTCAAGGACCTGATGATCACCAAGATCGCGGTCGGCCCGATGAACAACAACGCCTATCTGCTGCGCTGCCGGGCCACGGACGAGCAGTTGTTGATCGACGCGGCCAACGACGCGCACGCCCTGCTCGGCACGATCGGCGACGACGGCATCGCGTCCGTCGTCACCACCCACCAGCACGGCGACCACTGGCAGGCGCTCGCCGAGGTCGTGGCGGCCACGCGTGCGCGTACCTACGCCGGCCGAGAGGACGCCGAGGGCATCCCCGTACCGACAGACGTCCCGGTCGACGACGGTGACGTCATCCGGGTGGGGCACGTGGAGCTCACCGCGCGCCACCTGGTCGGGCACACGCCCGGCTCGATCGCCCTGGTCTACGACGACCCGCACGGCCATCCCCATGTGTTCACCGGCGACTGCCTCTTCCCCGGCGGCGTGGGCAACACCCGTAAGGACCCGGAGGCGTTCGCCAGACTGATCCGCGACGTCGAGACGAAGATCTTCGACGTGCTGCCGGACGAGACCTGGGTCTACCCGGGCCACGGCAACGACACCTCGCTGGGCACGGAGCGGCCGCACCTTCCGGAGTGGCACGCGCGCGGGTGGTGAGGGCGCCGAGCTCTTCGTGAACCCTCCCTCACAGGGGGCGTGCGTCGCCGGATGCGCGCCCCGTGTGAATCGCGTGCCCACGCCGATACGCCGCACGCGCTCCCCTCACTCGTAGTTGCGCGGTCAACTGGCAGCAGTTCCGCGCGGGATGACGGCTCCGGCGCGGATCGGGCCGCCGGTCTTCGATCCCCGCCCTCGACCGGCGGCCCGGGGAGCCCGTCGCGACTGTTCACG
The DNA here is from genome assembly GCF_042737375.1 of Streptomyces sp. NPDC060000. Classification (NCBI taxonomy): domain Bacteria; kingdom Bacillati; phylum Actinomycetota; class Actinomycetes; order Kitasatosporales; family Streptomycetaceae; genus Streptomyces; species Streptomyces sp. NPDC060000. The sequence continues at coordinate 30,222 of NZ_JBHWUU010000098.1, read as the reverse complement.
AGATCGCAACACCCGTTCCCAGTATGCGGACAAATGACGGCGTGACCTCGACAAACAGGGGTTTCGCTGCCACTCTCCGGCCATGCACATCGCCCCGCGTGTTCTGCGCCGCGCCGTAGCCGGCGCCACCGTAGCCCTCCTCGCGACCGCCGTCGGCTGCGCTCCGCAGCCTGAGGAGAAGGCGGCCTCCACGTCTTCCGGTTCGAGCGCGAACGCCGGTTCGGCCGCGAACAGCTGTGCCAGGGGCAAGCTGGCCACCGAGACCTCCGGCAAGCTGACGATCGCGACCGACGAACCCGCGTACGAACCGTGGTTCAAGGACGACAAGCCGTCCGACGGGAAGGGCTTCGAGTCGGCGGTGGCGTACGCCGTGGCGGAGCAGCTCGGTTACGGCAAAAGCGCCGTGGTCTGGCAGAGCGTGCCGTTCAACAAGGCCTTCGCGCCGGGCGAGAAGACCTTCGACTTCGACATCAACCAGGTGTCGATCAGCGACGAGCGCAAGAAGGCCGTGGACTTCTCGTCCGGCTACTACGACGTGCGCCAGGCCGTCATCGCCCTCAAGGGCACGAAGGCCGCCAAGGCGAAGAGCATCGCGGACCTCAAGGGCCTCAAGCTGGGCGCGCAGGTCGGCACGACCAGCCTGAACTACATCGACGACGTGGTGAAGCCGACCGGGCAGGCGGCCGTCTACGCCAAGAACGACCAGGCCAAGTCCGCGCTGAAGAACGGCCAGGTCGACGCCATCGTCACCGACCTGCCGACCGCCTTCTACATCACGGCCGCCGAGGTCACCGACGCCGAGATCGTCGGCCAGTTCGAGAACCAGGGCGCCGCGCCCGAGCAGTTCGGGCTCGTGCTCGACAAGGGCAGCGCGCTCACCTCCTGCGTGACCGGCGCCGTGGACGCGCTCCGCACGAACGGCACCCTGGCGAAGATCGAGCAGCAGTGGCTCTCCGACGCCGTCGACGCCCCGGTACTCAAGTGACGGTCACGAAGGGCGAGTCCGGCCGGGAAGGCACGGGCCGCAGGGGCGACATGCCCGGGGGCGGCGAGGACGTCCCCGGGGACGGCTACGTCCCCTCGCGGCGGCGGCTGGAGCGCGAGCGCTACAAGCGCGTGCGTGCCCGCCGTGCCACGGCGATCGCCGCCCTGTCGACCCTGGTCACCGGTGTCGTCCTCTACCTGGTCGTCGTCGGCGCGCCGGGCTGGTCGCGCACCAAGGAGACGTTCTTCGACGGGCAGTACGCGCGCGAGGCGTTCCCCAGGGTTCTCGAAGGGCTCTGGCTGAACGTCAGGCTGCTGCTGATCTGCGGTGCCGCCGTACTGGTCCTCGGCATGCTCATAGCCGTGGCCCGCACCCTGCGCGGGCCCGTGTTCTTCCCGCTGCGGGTGCTGGCGGCGGCGTACACGGACTTCTTCCGCGGTCTGCCGCTGATCATCAACCTGATGATCGTGGTGCTGGGCGTCCCGGCCCTGCGGCTGCAGGGCGTGACCGTCGACCCCGTGCTGCTGGGCGGCACGGCGCTGACACTGACGTACTCGGCGTACGTCGCCGAGGTGTTCCGGGCCGGCATCGAGTCCGTGCACCCCTCACAGCGCGCCGCGGCCCGCTCGCTGGGCCTGAGCAACCGGCAGGCGCTGCGCTTCGTGGTGCTCCCGCAGGCCGTGCGCCGCCAGGTGCCGCCGCTGCTGAACGACCTGGTGTCGCTGCAGAAGGACACCGGTCTCGTCTCCATCGGCGGCGCGATCGACGCCGTGCGCGCGGCCGACATCATCGTGGGGCGCAGCCTGAACTACACGCCGTACATCGTCGCGGGACTGGTCTTCGTGGCCCTGACCATCCCGATGACCCGCTTCACGGACTGGGTGACGGCCCGGATGGACCGTCAGCGGGCCCAGGGAGGAACGACATGAGCGACGCCCCGGTGCTGCGGATGGAGTCCGTCCGCAAGACCTTCGGCGGGTCCGTCGTCCTGCGGGACGTCGACCTGGAGGTCGCCCCGCACACGGTGACGGCGCTGATCGGCGCCTCCGGCTCCGGCAAGTCCACGCTGCTGCGCTGCGCCAACCTGCTCGAGGACATCGACGACGGCGCGATCTGGCTGGACGGCGAGGAGATCACCGACCCGCGCGCCGACCAGGACGCGGTACGGCGCCGGATCGGCGTGGTCTTCCAGGCGTACAACCTGTTCCCGCACATGACGGTGCTGGAGAACATCACGCTCGCCCCGCGCCGCGTGCACGGCGTCGCCCGCGCACAGGCCGAGGAACACGCCACGGAGCTCCTGGAGCGGCTCGGGCTGGCCGGCAGGGCGGGCGAGTACCCCGACCGGCTCAGCGGCGGCCAGCAGCAACGGGTGGCGATCGTGCGGGCCCTGGCCGTGCGCCCCCGGCTGCTGCTGCTCGACGAGATCACGGCGGCCCTCGACCCGGAGCTGGTGGGCGAGGTCCTGAACGTCGTCCGTGATCTGAAGGCCGACGGCATGACCATGGTGCTCGCCACCCACGAGATGGGCTTCGCGCGCGAGGTCGCCGACCAGGTCTGTTTTCTGGACGGAGGCGTCGTGCTGGAGCGGGGCCCCGCCGAGCAGCTCTTCGGCGACCCGCGGCAGGAGCGCACGCAGCGCTTCCTGCGGCGGATCGTGGAGGCGGGCCGCCTCTGAGGGACGCGGTAAGGAGCGCGGTCCTGGAGACCGGTGCTTACGCGTCTGCCTTCCCCGCCCCCGCCAGCGCGGCGACGCGCTCCACGCCGAAGACGTATCCCTGCACCCCGCATCCCGCGATGACGCCGTCGGCGCGCAGCGAGACGTACGAGTGGTGCCGGAAGGTCTCGCGCTGATGGATGTTGGAGATGTGGACCTCCAGCACCGGCAGACCGTCACAGGTGTTGAGGGCGTCGAGGATCGCGACCGACGTGTGCGAGTAGGCGCCCGGGTTGATCACGATGCCGCAGTGGTTCAGCCGCGCCTCGTGGATCCAGTCGACCAGCTGCCCCTCGTGGTTGGACTGCCGGAGGTCCACGGTGCCGCCGTGCGCGGCCGCCGCCTTGACGCACAGCGCCTCGACGTCGGCGAGGGTGTCGGAACCGTAGATCTCCGGCTGACGCTGGCCCAGGAGGTTGAGGTTGGGCCCGTTGAGGATCATGATCGGGGCGTTGGCCAGGCTGCGGGGCACGGTTCCTCCGGTCCGTCGTGGGCGGCCCGTCGGGGGCCGCCGCTCACACCCGGTTTATCACGGTGAAACCGCAGGGCAGCAGGCCTTACCCTCCCGACATGACGACGCCCTCGTATCCCCCGAAGCCCTCGGCCGGCGACCGCATAGCCGTCATCTCGCCCTCCGCGGGCCTGCCCGGGCTCTTCCCGCGCCCCTACGAACTGGGCCTGGCGCGGCTGCGCGAGGAGTTCGGTCTGGAGCCCGTCGAGTACCCGGCGACGCGCAGGACGGGGGCGACACCGCAGGAGCGCGCCGACGACATCCACGCCGCGTTCGCCGACCCGGGCGTGCGGGCGGTCGTCGCGTCGATCGGCGGGGAGGACCAGATCACCGTACTGCCGCTGCTGGACCGGGAGTTGCTGCGCGCCCATCCGAAGCCGTTCTTCGGGTGGAGCGACAACACCAACCTGCTGGCGTTCCTGTACAACTCCGGTGTCGTCGCCTACCACGGCGCGAGCGTCATGTGCGAGCTCGGGCGTCCCGGAGCCATGCACCCGCAGACCGCCGACTCGCTGCGCGCCGCGCTGTTCACCTCGGGCCCCTACGAGCTGCGGCCCGCCGAGCGCTGGAACGACGTCGACCGCGACTGGGCCGACCCGGCGACCTTCGAGGCGGAGCCGGCCACCCGGCCCGGCACCGGCTGGAGCTGGGTCAACGCCGACCGTGTGGTGGAGGGCCGCAGCTGGGGCGGCAACCTGGAGATCCTCTCCTGGCTGCTGATGGCCGACCGCGAGATCGCGCGCGACCCCTCGGCGTACGACGGCGGGGTGCTGATCCTGGAGACGTCGGAGGAGCTGCCGAGCGCCACGGAGGTCTTCCGGATCATGCGCAACATGGGCGAGCGCGGGCTGCTGCGGCGCTTCCCCGCGCTGCTGATGGCCCGCGCCAAGAGCTGGTCCTTCGAGCGTCCCAACAGCCCGCAGGAGGCAGCCCGTTACGCCGCCGACCAGCGCGCGGCGGTGGAGCGTGCGCTGCGGGCGTACGCGCCCGACACCCTGGCCGTCTTCGACGTGGACTTCGGCCACACCGACCCGCAACTCGTCATCCCCTACGGCGGAACGGTCCGCGTCGAAGGTCCCGCACGGCGCATCACCGTGACCTACTGAGCCCCCTGGCGGCGGTCCGAGCCCCCGCACGCCCCCGTAACCCGCGATCACCGTGGGTAGTTGACGCGACATGCATGACGTACGCACAGTGAAGACGCCCTCCATGCCACGGCTCGCGGCCGCCTCACTCTCCGGCACGGCCATCGAGTTCTACGACTTCTTCGTCTACGGGACCGCGGCCGCGCTGGTCCTCGGGCCGCTGTTCTTCCCGACGTTCTCCCCGCCGGCGGGGACGCTGGCCGCGTTCGCGACGTTCGGCGTGGGGTTCGTGGCACGGCCGCTGGGAGCGGTGCTCTTCGGACACATCGGGGACCGGCGCGGGCGGCGGCCGGTCCTCGTCGTCTCCCTGCTGCTGACCGGCGCCTCGACGGTCGCGGTCGGCTGCGTGCCGACGTACGACACGATCGGGGTGGCCGCGCCCCTGCTGCTGGTCGTCCTGCGTTTCCTCCAGGGGCTGGGGCTCGGTGGGGAGTGGGGCGGCGCGGTGCTGCTGACCGCGGAACACGCGCCCGCCGAGCGGCGCGCGCTGTGGTCGAGCTTCCCGCAGGTCGGGCCCGCCGTGGGCTTCGTGCTCGCCAACGGGGTGGTGCTGGTCCTGTCGGTGGCGCTCACGGAGGCGCAGTTCACGCAGTGGGGTTGGCGGGTGCCCTTCTGGGCGGCCGGGGCACTGGCCGTCCTGGGGCTGTGGCTCCGGTCGTCGCTGCCCGAGAGCCCCAGGTTCCTGGAGATCGGCGACCACGCGCGTGTGCCGCTCGCGGAGGTCGTGCGCGACCACTGGCGGCTCGTCCTGCTCACCGCGGGCGCGCTCGCCGTCGGATACGCGATCTTCTACGCCGTGACGACCTGGTCGCTGGCGTACGCGACGGAGCGACTGGGAGTCAGCCGCACGGTGATGCTGACCTGCATCATGGCCGCCGTGGTGGTGAAGGGTGCGCTGACGCCTGTGATGGCGCTGCTCGGCGACCGCTTCGGCCGACGGCCGCTGTGTCTCGTGGGCTGCGCGGCTGCCGCGCTGTGGATGTTTCCGCTGGTCGCGCTGCTCTCGACCGGTGAACCGCTGCTGATGTTCCTCGGTTTCCTGGGGGCGCTGGTCGCCTTCGTCACGATGTTCGCGGTGATCGCGGCGTATCTGCCGGAGCTGTACGCGCCGCGGGTGCGCTGTACCGGTGCGTCCGTCGGCTACAACCTCGGCGGCGTCCTCGGGGGCGCGCTCACGCCGATCGTGGCGACCGCCCTCGCGGAGCAGCCGGGGCGGGTCCCGTGGGGGGTGGGCGCGTATCTGACGGGCATCGCACTGCTCAGCCTGGGCTGCTTCGCACTGCTCCCGGAGACGCGTCCGGTGCCGGTGGCGACCGCGCAGCCGGCCACGGACCGGTCGCCGGTTCCTACGGATTGATCGCCAGCTCCAGGTAGGCCGCGAACAGCACCAGATGGACGCCGCCCTGCAGGGGCGTGGCCCGTCCCGGGACCACCGTCAGCGAGCTGACCACGACGGTCAGCGCGAGCAGCACCATATGGGTGGAGCCGAGGCCGAGGACGAGCGGACCGGAGAGCCAGACGGAGGCAAGGGCGACCGCGGGGATGGTGAGCCCGATGCTGGCCATCGCGGAGCCGAGCGCGAGGTTGAGGCTGGTCTGCACCCGGTCGCGGCGGGCGGAGCGCAGCGCGGCGATGGTCTCGGGGAGCAGCACCAGCAGCGCGATGACCACACCGACCACCGCCTGCGGCAGTCCGGCGGCCGCCACTGCGGACTCGATGGTGGGCGACACCCCCTTGGCGAGGCCGACCACCCCGACCAGCGCCAGGCCGAGCAGTCCGAGGCTGATCAGGGCGGTCCGGGACGTGGGCACGCCGGCATGGTCGTCGGCGGTGATCACCTCGCCCTGCCGGGTGACCGGCAGGAAGTAGTCGCGGTGCCGGATGGTCTGGGTCGCCACGAACAGTCCGTACAGGACCAGCGAGGACAGCGCGGCGAAGGTGAGCTGGACACCGGAGAACTCCGCGCCCGGTCTGCTGGTGGTGAAGGTCGGCAGGACCAGGCTGAGCGTGGCCAGGGTCGCGACGGTCGCCAGGGCCGCGCCGGTGCCCTCCGGGTTGAAGATCGCCGTGCCGTGACGCAGCGAGGCGACCAGGAGACACAGGCCGACGATGCCGTTGCAGGTGATCATCACCGCAGCGAAGACCGTATCCCTGGCCAGCGTCGCGCTCTTGTCACCGCCGTCCGCCATCAGTGTGACGATCAGGGCGACCTCGATGATCGTCACGGCGACCGCGAGGACGAGGGACCCGAACGGTTCGCCGACCCGGTGGGCGACGACCTCCGCATGGTGCACAGCGGCCAGGACCGCTCCGGCGAGGACCAGGGTCACCACCGCGACGACCGGGCCGGGCAGGTCACGTCCCCAGGTCAGGACCAGCAGGACGACCGCCAGCGCCGGCACGAGGGAGGTCCAGCGGGTCGTGACCGATCCGAGCCGAGCGATCATGCTGCGATCGTCGCAGAGCCGTAGGGGCTTCGCATTCCGGCCCGTACAGCCCGTGCAGCCCGTACAGCCCGTACGGCCTGTGCGGCCTGTGCGCGGATGTCGTCAGCTGAACTCGGTCGTGTCCTGGACGTCGCAGTCGGTGAAGGACGGGGGCCGGGTGCAGAGCGCGGCCATCCGCTCCGCGAACTTGCCTGTCTCCGGGTCGTCGCTGTTGCGCATGGCCTCCTCGTAGGAGTCGAACTCGATGATCACGAGGTAGCGGTTCGGCCGGTTCCGGTCCTTGACAACGAGGCGGCGCTTCGGGCCGTCGGCCCGGCCCGTGACGCGCTGTTCCCCCTCCTCGGCCAGCGCCCTCATCTCGTCGATGCGGTCGGTCTCGAACTCGACGATCTGGACGAACTTCTGCGACGTGTCCATGATGCCTCCACCCCGATCCGGCGTTCCCGCGTGGAAACGCCCGCTTCCCAACGAAGCACCGGGAGCGGCGCTCGGCAATTCGCCGCGCACCGCTCCCGGGGGTGGTTGTTCCTACGTACTCCGTGGTCAGGCCTCGATGCTGTCCTTCGGAGCGCCTTCGCTCGCGGTCTGCGCCGCCTCGGCCGCCGCCTGCTTCTTCGAGGCCAGCAGGCTGGTGATCGTGGTGACGATCAGGACGGACAAGATGACGCCGAGCGAGACCGGGATGCTGATCTCGGGCACGTGCACCCCGGACTCGTGCAGGGCGTGCAGCACCAGCTTCACGCCGATGAAGCCGAGGATCACCGACAGGCCGTAGCTGAGGTGGACCAGCTTCCGGAGCAGGCCGCCGATGAGGAAGTAGAGCTGCCGCAGCCCCATCAGCGCGAACGCGTTGGCCGTGAAGACGATGTACGGGTCCTGCGTCAGGCCGAAGATCGCGGGGATCGAGTCGAGGGCGAAGAGCACGTCGGTCGTGCCGATCGCGAGCATCACGACCAGCATCGGGGTCATGACCCGCTTGCCGTTCTGCTCGATCCACAGCTTCGTGCCGTGATAGCGGTCGGCCACGCCGAAGCGCTTCTCCACTGCCTTCAGCAGCTTGTTCTCCTCGAACTCCTCGTCCTCCTCGTCGGCCCGGGCCTCCTGGATGAGCTTCCAGGCGGTCCAGATCAGGAAGGCGCCGAAGATGTAGAACACCCACGCGAAGCTGGCGAGGATCGCGGCGCCCGCGGCGATGAAGATCGCCCGCAGGACCAGGGCTATGAGGACTCCGACGAGCAGGACCCGCTGCTGGTACTGCGACGGGACCGCGAACTTCGCCATGATCAGGACGAACACGAAGAGGTTGTCGACACTGAGCGACTTCTCGGTGATGAAGCCCGCGAAGAACTCGCCGGCCGGTTCACCGCCGCTGAAGACGAGCAGCCCGGCCCCGAAAAGTCCGGCGAGGGCGATCCAGACGACGGTCCAGATCCCCGCTTCCTTGATCGACACGTCGTGCGGTTTGCGGCCGATGAAGAAGTCGACCGCGATGAGGGCGGCAAGGCCCACGATGGTCAGGACCCACAGGGCCAGGGAAACATTCACTGCGCCTCCGGCAGTACGTAACGGCAGGTGATCAGCGTCGTCGCGCTGCCGGAGGTCTCTTCCACCCGGAACCGGGCCGACGCCCCGGGATCAGGCCTGATCCGTATTGACGGGTACGTCGCAGCGGGAGTACTCCCCTCCGTGAGGAAAACAGTACCCCAACCACCAAGAAAAGGTAAAGCGATTGGCAAAAGAAAGACCAAGTCGGCTGGTCAGGAGCCTTTACTAGTACTTGGCACGGGCCTCCGCCACCTGAGCCAGCACCTGCTGGAGCACCTGGCCGCCGGACGGCACGAGGCTCGGCTCATACGTCCAGGCGTGCCCCACCCAGGGGTCGGCGAGGTGGTCGTCCGGCATCGGCGTCAGCCGCAGCAGCCCACGCCACAGCGGATCCAGCAACGGACCGTAACTGTCGGCGTCCTCCCGGTCGGCCACCATCATCAGGTGGACGCCGACGCCAGGACCCTCGTCCGCGAGGTAGCGCAGCTGGGTCACGGCACGGTCGTCGAAGCCGTGCGGGAAGTCGTTGACGACCAGGAGCTGCTGAGCCGTGTCGAAGCCGGGCGGCAACGAGTCGGCCATGCCACCACGCACCGCCATCTGCACCAGGTCGACGCGCTCCGTGAGCCGCCCCAGGACCGCCGCGACCCCTGCCGCGCCGGCCGCGGGCGGGGCCGCCAGAACCCCGCTCCGCACCAGCGGCGCTAGTTCGCGGGCGGCCGAACCGGCCGGGTCGATGACGTGCACCGTGAACTCGTCCGCCGGATGCACCGCCAGCAGCCGGGCCATGTGCGCCACGGCCGACTCCATGGCGAGGCGCCGCAGTTCGTGGGAGTCGGCGAACGATCCGTCGGACGAGCCGGTCCGCCCGCTGTCGATCCACAGGCCGCGTTCGAGCGGGAGCCTGACCAGCATCGGGATGCGCAGCGGGTCGCTCTCGGGAAGGTGGAGGTCACCCAGCCGTACCGCCATGGGCATCTCCATCGGGACGCGGTAGGCGTGCCAGACGGGGTTGTCCCAGCGCGCGTACGCCGCGGGCAGCGCCGGTTCGACGACATCGGCCTCGGCGCCGAGCTGGACGACATCCCGGTCCAGCGCCTCCCTGGCCTGGTCGACGAGCTGGAGGTGCCTGGCCTGGGCCGCCTCGCGGGCGGCGTCGCCCTGGCCGCCCATCCTGCTGCGCGGATCGGCCAGGACCTGGTCCAGCTCCTTCTCCATCCGCGTTTCGGCGAAGTCGACGGCGCTGCGGTACGCGGCCGTGGTGCGGGCCAGGTCCTCGAACATGCCCCAGACCTGGTTGTAGAGCCGCTCCTCCATGGACCAGCCGGTCGCGTCACCCGCGACGGGCTGGGCGGGCTGCCCGGGCCGGGCAGCGGGCGCGGTGGGCGGAGGCGGCGGCGGAGCGGCGTTCTGCCGACGCGGGTGGCTGTAGTCGATCGGGCCACCCGTGGTGGGTGCCGCCGGCGCCGGCTGAGTGCTGTCGGGGTCCGTCGGCGTGGCCCCGGCCGGGTAACCCGCGCCCGACGGGCCCTGCGGGTTCTGGGTCGTTCCGTAGGGGCCGGCGCCGCCCTGGGGGCCCTGCGCACCGTACGGCGAGGCGCTCTGGTCCGGGCCGAGCGTGGACGCGGCCGCCTGCCGGGAGCGGTCGCCGTCGGCCGTACGCGGCGGCGGGGCGGGCACCGAGCGGGCCAGCCCCTGGACCACGGCGTCGTTGATGCCGGCCGCGAGCTGGTGCGCCTGCGACAGGCCCTGGTCGGTGAGGAGTTCGGCGAGACCGCCCGCGTACCCCTGGCCCACGGCGCGCACCTTCCAGGCGCCCTGCCGCCGGTACAGCTCCAGCGCGACGACCGCCGACTCCGCGTCCAGACCGGTGATGGTGTAGGTGGCGACCTCGGTGCCGTCCAGGCCGGTGACCGCGACGAAGGGGGCCGCGACCGAGCCGAACGTGACCGGCCCGCCGACGCCCGCGGGCAGCGCGAGCAGGACGCTGACCCGGTGCACGGTCGCCGACACGGCGTCCAGATCCACCGCGAGGCGGTGGTCGGCGGCCGCCTGCCGGGAGACCTCCAGGCCCGGCAGTGTGGGTACACCCGGGTGGGCCACCCACTCGACGCCGGGGACCCGGCCACTCTCGTCGCCGAGTGTGGCAACCGCCATGACCGGCCGGCCGGCCGAGACCCGGATCTCGAGGCGGACCTGGGAGAGCGGGTGGTTCTGTCCCCGCACCAACTCGGCCGTCATCGCCTGTCGTCCCCCTGCGTCGCGTCCGGTGTGGTCGTGTGCCGCCCTGCGCCCTACAGTGCGGGCAGGATCGCGGGCATCAGGTCCTGGAAGGTACGGCCGTTGGCCGGCGTGCCGAGAGCCGTCATGTTCCAGCCCCCGCCCACCCGGTGGACCTTCGCCATGATCTGGGCCGTGTAGGCGCCGCCGCCCGCCAGTGTGTAGCGCGCGAGCTCCTGGCCGTTGGTCTCGTCGACCAGACGGCAGAAGGCGTTCTGCACTTCCTGGAACGTCTGGCCGGTGAAGGAGTTCACCGTGAAGATGATCTGGTCGATGTGGACCGGCACGCGCGCGAGGTCGACGAGGATCGCCTCGTCGTCGCCGCCCTGGCCGACACCGCCGACGAGGTTGTCACCGGTGTGACGGACGGAGCCGTCGTCGCTCACCAGGTGACGGAAGAAGACGACGTCGACCGGCTGCTTGTCGGCGAACAGAACGGCGGAGGCGTCGAGGTCGATCTCCCGGGTCCGGGAGCCGAACAGACCGCGCCTGGGGGCCGCCTGCCAGCCGAGACCCATGCGCACCGCGGTCAGGCTGCCCCCGTCGTTCTTCTGCAGACTGATGGCCTGACCCTTGGTCATGTTGACGGTCACGCGCTGATCCCCTCTCGGACTGTCCCCTGTTGCCGCGAGCCCGCGGTTGACGGAAACCCTACGCAAAGGCACTGACAGTGCCGTACCCAGGCCCGCACTTTGTGTCGGTCTTGCAACACAGCGCTGGCGGGGCCGGGGCACGGCGACCGCGCCGGTCCGTCAGGCCAGACCCGCCTCCCTCATCTGCCGCAGTTCCTTCTTCATCTCATGGACCTCGTCGCGGATCCGGGCGGCGACCTCGAACTGGAGATCCGCGGCGGCGGCCCGCATACGCTCCGTCATCTCCTCGATCTGCCCGGCGAGTTCTGCCGCGGGCCGGTCCGTCGGCACGGTTTCCCTGGTTTTGCCCTTGGCCGACCTGGACTTGGCTCCCTTGGCCGCCTTGTCGCCGAGGGAGGGCACCGGGGCCTTGGTGCCCCGCCCGTCCTTCTTCGCGCGGTAGCCGGAGCCGAGCAGCTGCTCCGTGTCGACCTCCTCGCGGGAGATCTGGGCGACGATGTCGTTGATCTTCTTGCGGAGCGGTTGCGGGTCGATGCCGTTCGCCGTGTTGTAGGCGACCTGCTTCTCCCGGCGGCGGTTGGTCTCCTCGATGGCCCGCTCCATACCCGGGGTGATCTTGTCGGCGTACATGTGGACCTGCCCGGAGACATTGCGCGCCGCGCGGCCGATGGTCTGGATCAGCGAGGTGCCGGAGCGCAGGAAGCCCTCCTTGTCGGCGTCGAGGATCGCCACCAGGGACACCTCGGGCAGGTCGAGGCCCTCGCGCAGGAGGTTGATGCCGACCAGGACGTCGAACTCGCCGGCGCGCAGCTCGCGCAGCAGCTCGATCCGGCGCAGGGTGTCGACGTCACTGTGCAGATAGCGCACCTGGATACCGAGCTCCAGGAAGTAGTCCGTGAGATCCTCGGCCATCTTCTTGGTGAGCGTGGTGACCAGGACGCGCTCGTCCTTCTCCACCCGGGTGCGGATCTCGTGCACCAGGTCGTCGATCTGGCCCTCGGTGGGCTTGACGACGACCTCCGGGTCGATCAGGCCGGTGGGGCGGATGATCTGCTCGACGGCGCCGTCCCCGCGGGAGAGCTCGTACTTGCCCGGGGTCGCCGACAGGTAGACGGTCTGCCCGATGCGCTCCTGGAACTCCTCCCACTTCAGCGGGCGGTTGTCGAGGGCGGAGGGCAGCCGGAAGCCGTGGTCGACGAGGGTCCGCTTACGGGAGGCGTCACCCTCGTACATGGCGCCGATCTGCGGGACGGTGACATGGGACTCGTCGATGACGAGCAGGAAGTCGTCCGGGAAGTAGTCGAGCAGGGTGTTCGGCGGGGAGCCGGGCAGGCGGCCGTCGAAGTGCATCGAGTAGTTCTCGACACCGGCGCAGGAACCGATCTGGCGGAGCATCTCCAGGTCGTAGGTGGTGCGCATGCGCAGCCGCTGGGCCTCCAGGAGCTTGCCCTGCTTCTCCAGGTCGGCCAGCCGCTCGCCCAGCTCCTTCTCGATGTCGTTGGCGGCCCGCTCCAGGCGCTCCGGTCCCGCCACGTAGTGGGTGGCCGGGAAGATGTACAGCTGCTGGTCGTCGCTGATGATCTCGCCGGTGAGCGGGTGCAGCGTGGACAGGGCCTCGATCTCGTCGCCGAACATCTCGATGCGGACGGCGAGCTCCTCGTAGACCGGGAAGATCTCGATGGTGTCGCCGCGCACCCGGAAGGTGCCGCGGCTGAACGCCAGGTCGTTGCGCGTGTACTGGATGTCGACGAAGCGGCGCAGCAACTGGTCCCGGTCGAGCTCGTCGCCGACGCGGAGCGGGACCATCCGGTCCACGTACTCCTGCGGAGTGCCGAGGCCGTAGATGCAGGAGACCGAGGCGACCACGACGACGTCCCGGCGGGTGAGCAGCGAGTTGGTCGCGGAGTGGCGCAGGCGCTCGACCTCCTCGTTGATCGAGGAGTCCTTCTCGATGTAGGTGTCCGACTGCGGGACGTACGCCTCGGGCTGGTAGTAGTCGTAGTACGAGACGAAGTATTCGACCGCGTTGTTCGGCAGCAGTTCGCGGAACTCGTTCGCCAGCTGGGCGGCCAGGGTCTTGTTCGGCGCCATCACCAGGGTGGGGCGCTGGAGCTTCTCGATCATCCACGCGGTGGTCGCGGACTTTCCGGTGCCGGTCGCGCCGAGCAGGACGACGTCCTTCTCACCTGCCTCGACGCGCTTGGCCAGCTCGGCGATGGCCGCCGGCTGGTCGCCGCTGGGCTGGTAGGGGCTGACGACCTCGAAAGGCGCCACCGTGCGTTCGATGTGGGAAACGGGCCGCATGTCATCCACCGTACGACCCCCCACTGACAACGGGGGTCGATCAGGGGATCCGCGGGGACCGGCCCAGGGGTCGCGCCGGTGCGGGAATCAGCGGTTCTGCGGGGTCCGGGACTCCCGGTGCGTCACCTTCCGGCGGCTGTGGAGCTGCGAGCGGCCCGACGGGCGCGGGGCGGGCGGGTGCGCCGGGACGCCGGGCTTGTGCTCGGCGGGGGTCCAGTCGGGCTTGCCCATCACCATCAGCGGGTCGAACATCACGACGACACCCGCGAGGCAGAGGAAGGCGAGGGGGCCGATCAGCATCGGGGCGAGGAGGGCGGCGGGAGAGTCGCCCGCGGTCGGGGCCCCCGTGTGCAGATGGACGCTCAGGGCGGCCATCCCGGTGTAGTGCATGCCGGTGACGGCCAGTCCCATGACCAGGCTGGCGCCCACGCTCCACAGGAAACCCCTGACCCGTCCCGCGGCCCACAGGGCGGCGGTGGCGGCGGCCATCGCTATGGCGACCGAGGTGGCGACGGTCAGCGTGTTGTACTGGAAGGTGCCGTTCAAGCGCATTCCGGCCATGCCCAGGTAGTGCATGGACGCGATACCGAGACCCGTGATCGTGCCCCCGGTGAACAGCGCGGTTCCGGTCGCGCCCCGGTAGCCGACGATGAAGATCCCCACGCCCACCATGACGATGGCCACGCCCAGGCTCGCGTAGGTCATCGGCTTGTCGTAGTGGATCGGGGCACCTTCGACCGTGAAGCCGATCATCGCGATGAAGTGCATGGTCCAGATGCCGGAGCCGATCGCGGCCGAGCCGAGGGCGAGCCATCCCGGTCGCCAGGACTGGGCGACCAACAGGGCTCTGGTGGTGCAGCGCAGCCCGAGAGCACCGCCGAGGCAGGCCATGAGATAGGCCACCAGCGGTGTGACGAGTCCGTAGCTGAAACCGTCGACCGTGCCTTGCATGCGCGGTTGCCCTTCGCCCTGTTGCTGGATGTCTCTGAAATTCGCCCCTCCCAGGACCGCTGTGCGCGGTCAAGGCTGAGAGAGAGTATGACTCCCACCGGAATGGTCGAACGATTTTCCGGCAAAGAAACACGCCCCGGTCGCACATGTGCGGCACGGGTGAACGGCCTCGGACGTCTCCTTTCGTTCCGCGGTCATCCTGCGCTCCCCCGTCGTCGACTCCCTGCTGTCACTGTGGTGCTGTATGTGATGGCTTGACGCGAGGAGTACGCATGCACGCGCGCGTAATTGCCGCCACGACCACCGCGGTCCTTGGCACCGTCGCCCTCCTGCTCCCCGTTCACGACGCCCGGGCAGGCATCACCCTCCGGCCTTCGGTGATCGCCCACCGGGGCGCCTCCGCCTACGCCCCGGAGAACACCCTTGACGCCGTCGACAAGGCGGCCGCGCTGGGCGTCCGCTGGGTGGAGAACGACGTCCAGCGCACCAAGGACGGCGAACTCGTGGTGATCCACGACGACAGCCTCCGCCGTACGACCGACGCCGAAGAGGTCTTCCCCGGGCGCGCTCCGTGGAAGGTGCGGGACTTCACCGCGGCCGAGATCGCCCGGCTCGACGCGGGGAGCTGGTTCGGCTCCGCGTACGCGGGCGCCCGCGTGCCGACGCTGAAGGAGTACCTCGAACGGGTCGAGCAACACCACCAGAAGCTGCTTCTCGAGATCAAGAACCCCGAGCTGTATCCGGGAGTCGAGCAGCAGACCCTCGAACTGCTGAACAACGAGGGCTGGCTGGACCGGCGGCACCGCACGAACCGGCTGATCGTGCAGAGTTTCAGCGCCGACAGCCTGCGGACCGTCCACGAGCTGGAACCGGCGGTGAAGACCGGCCTGCTCGGGATGCCGGCCGTCGCGGACCTGCCCCGGTTCGCGGTCTTCGCCGACCTGATCAATCCGTCGTACGCCTCCCTCTCTCCGGCGTACGTCTCCGCCGTGCACGCGCTGACCGGACCGCACGGCACACCGGTGAAGGTGTTCGCCTGGACCGTCGACGACGCCGTGACCGCCCTGGCCGTATCCGCGTACGACGTCGACGGCGTCATCACCGACAAGCCCGACGTGGTACGCCGGGCCCTGTACGGGTACTGACGTCCGACTGGTCCCGGGGCGCCGGTGCGGGAGCGGCCTGGCCGTCGCCCCGGGGGCGTTGTCAGTGGCAGGTCGTACGGTGGGCGCATGGACAGCCAGGGGCAGAACGAGCAGGGGCAGAACGAGCAGCAGGTCGTGTGGACCGTCGTCGGTACCGACATCGGTCCGCTGTTGCTGGCCGCGACCGGCGGGGGCCTGCTCAACGTCGTGTTCCACGCCACCGACGCGGTGCGCGACAAGGCACTCGCCCGGTTGGCCGCCCGACTGGGCACGCAGCCCGTCGAGGCGCCCGGCTCCCCACTGCTGACCGAGGCGATACGACAGGTGGAGGCCTACTTCTCCGGCGGGCGGCGGGCTTTCGAGCTGCCCCTGGACTGGTCGCTGATCTCGGGTTTCAACCGGCAGGTGCTGCGCGAACTCGCCTCCGGCGTCCCGTACGGGGCGGTCGTCGGCTACGGCGATCTCGCCAAGCGGGTGGGGCAGCCGTCGGCGGCGCAGGCGGTGGGGGTGGCGATGGGCGCCAATCCGCTGCCGGTCGTCGTGCCCTGCCACCGGGTCGTGGCGAGCGACGGCGGCATCGGCGGGTTCGGGGGCGGTCTGGAGACCAAGCGGAAGCTGCTCGCGCTGGAAGGGGTACTACCCGAGCCGCTGTTCTGAGAGGGAGACTGCGCCGGTGAGCAGATCTCCCGGTCGTCGGCCCGGCCGCGTGACGGTGAGGCGCGGCCCGTGACCGCCGTCGAGCGCGCCGCCCCGGCGCCCGTCGACGCCGCCTCCCTGCCCGCCCTGCGGCGCCGCACGACCGCGGTGCTGGTCGCGAGCCAGATCCTCGGCGGCCTCGGCGTCGCCACCGGGATCGCGCTGGCCGCCGTACTGGCCCGGCAGGTCAGCGGTACCGAGGCACTGTCCGGGCTCGCACCCACCGCCACCGTCGCGGGGACGGCCGTGCTGTCGATGCCGATGGCCGCGCTGATGACCGCGCGCGGTCGCCGGCCGGGTCTGGTGCTTGCCTATCTCGTGGGTGCCCTGGGCGCCGGTGTCGTCGTGATGGCGGCGCGCGCCGGGAACTTTCCGCTGCTGCTGTGCGGCATGGCCGCGTTCGGCGCGGCCTCCTCGGCGAACCTCCAGGCACGGTTCGCCGCCGCCGACCTGGCGGAACCGCACCGGCGAGCCCAGGCCATCTCGAACGTGGTGTGGGCGACCACCATCGGCGCGGTGCTCGGCCCCAACATCGCCGCGCCGGCCGGCCGGAGCGTCGCCGGACTCGGGATACCACCGGCGGCGGGCCCCTTCCTGTGGGCGGCCGGAATCTTCGTCCTGTCGGCGGTCCTGGTGGCCGTGCTGCTGCGTCCCGACCCGCTGCTGACGGCCCGCGCTCTCGGACCGGAGGAGGAGCGGTCCCCGCAGGCCCGTTCCCTGCGCGCCGGTCTGGCGGCCGTCGCCGCGTCGCCCCGCGCCCGGCTCGCGCTCGTGACGGTGGCCGTGTCGCACACGGTGATGGTCTCGGTCATGTCGATGACCCCGCTCGACCTCGCCCACCACGGCGCGGGCATCTCACTGATCGGGCTGGTCATCAGCGGGCACATCGCGGGCATGTACGCCTTCGCGCCGCTGATGGGACGGCTGGCGGACCGGGTGGGGCGGCTCTCGGTCGCGGGGCTCGCGGCCGGGCTCCTCGCCCTCGCCCTGTTCCTGGCGGGAACGGCCGGCGGCAGCCACGGACAGACCGCCGCCGGGCTGTTCGTGCTCGGGCTGGGCTGGTCGGCCGGTCTCGTGTCGGGTTCCGCGCTGCTGACGGACTCGGTACCGCAGTCCGCGCGAGCCGCCGCCCAGGGGTTCTCCGACCTCACCATGAACACCTCGGCGGGGGTCGGCGGAGCGATCGCCGGGCTCGTGGTCGCCCAGGCGAGCTACGCATGGCTCAACGTCGCCGCGGCCAGTCTGCTGGTCCCGTCGACCGCCCTGGTCCTGCTCACCCGGAACAGGACCAAGGACGGAGACAGGACCGGGGCCGCCGCGGGCAGCCCGCCGGACGTACGCCAGGCGTAGGAACGTCGGGGTGTCGTCGCCACAGGTGAAGGTCGCGGCAGATGGGAGTTGCGTCGGACAGGCGTTACGTCAGTCGCAGGTGCTTCACTCGCAGGTACTCCCGCCGCAGGTACTCCCTCCGCAGGTGCTTCAGTCGTAGTGCCGTGCCTCGATGACGTTGCCGTCCGGGTCGCGGAAGTAGAAGCTGCGCTTGGCCTCGCCTCTGGCTCCGAAGGAACCGTGCGAGATGGCCGAGACGGGGACGGCGCGCTCCTCCAGGCGGGCGCGGAGTGTGTCGAAGTCGCCCAGTGACAGGGCGAGGCAGACGTGGTTCACGGGGTGCCCCGCGCTCTCGGCGGCGCCGGGGAGCATCTTCATCCGCTCCGCCATCGACAACGGCATGAGGTCGAGGAGCGCCTCCTCGTTGACGCGTACGGAGGGAAACGGTTCCTCGCCGGCGACGAACCCGGGGAGCCGGACCGGCTCCAGGCCGACGGCCTTCTCGTAGAAATCGACGGCGGCGACCGGGTCGCGCACCCAGAGGACGACGTGGTCGAGACGTGTCGTGTTGTCCGTCATACGTCCCAGGCTGGTGTCCTGCCCCACAGGAGGCAAGGGTTTGACCGGGTGCGCCGCCCGCCAGAGATGAGGGGAGACCGACGGACAGGAGGCGGGCGCGTGGTGCTGATGGTGTCGGAAGAGGTGCGGGACGCGGTCGACGCGCGTCGACCCGTGGTGGCCCTGGAGTCCACGATCATCTCGCACGGGCTGCCCCGCCCGCGCAACCTCCAGGTGGCCCTGGAGCTGGAGGCGGTCGTACGCGCGGGAGGCGCCGTGCCGGCGACGATCGCCGTGCTCGACGGACGACCCCATGTGGGCCTGGACAAGGAGCAGTTGGAGCGGGTCGCCAACGAGGACGGGTTCCGCAAGCTGGGCCATCGCGACCTGCCGCTCGCCGTGGCCTCGGGAGCCTCCGGGGCGACCACGGTGTCGGCCACGGCGCTGCTGGCGGCACACGTGGGCGTACGGGTGTTCGCGACGGGTGGGCTCGGCGGGGTGCACCGGCAGTGGACCGTCACCCAGGACGAGTCGGCCGACCTGGGGCTGCTGGCGAACACCCGCATCACGGTGGTGTGCGCGGGGGTGAAGTCGATTCTGGACGTGCCGGCGACCCTGCAGCGGCTGGAGACCCTGGGCGTCGCCGTCGTCGGGTACGGCACCGACCGCTTCCCCGGGTTCTACCTGTCGGACTCGGGACACCCCGTGGACTGGACGGTGGACAGCCCGCGGCAGGTGGCCGATGTGATGCGGGCGCAGGACGCGCTCGGTGTGCCGGAGTCCGCGCTGATCGTCGCCAACCCGGTTCCCGAGGAGGAGCAGCTCGATCCCGCGCTCCACGCGCGCGTGCTCGCCGACGCGCTGCACGCGTGCGAAGAGGCCGGTGTCACCGGCCAGGGCGTCACGCCGTTCCTGCTCGCCTACCTGGTCCGGCACACCGACGGCGCGTCCCTGAGCGCCAATCTCGCGGCGGTGCGCGGCAATGTGCGGCTTGCCGCGCGGATCGCGACGGCCTGGGCCGAGGCATGACCACCCGACCGGGCGGGACGGACGGCGGTCACGACGACCACGGCGACGACGGGGACCCGGCTCGGGATACGGGGGCGGGTGCGGGGTCCGGGGCGGGTGCGGGGTCCGGGGCGGGGCCGGGGTCCGGGGCGGGTACGGGGTCCGGG
>NZ_JBHWUU010000098.1:0-10742 GCF_042737375.1 Streptomyces sp. NPDC060000 | reverse complement strand
GGCGGGTGCGGGGTCCGGGGCGGGTGCGGGGTCCGGGGCGGGTGCGGGGTCCGGGGCGGGTGCGGGGTCCGGGGCGGGTGCGGGGTCCGGGGCGGGTGCGGGGTCCGGGGCGGGGCCGGAGTCGGGGGCGGGTGCGGGGTCCGGGGCGGGCGCGGGGTTCAGGGCGGGCGCAGGGGCCGGATCGGGCTCGGGGTCGGGGAGAACGGGGCCGTTCGGGGCGTCCATGGGCGGGGGTTCGGGTGGTGGGGCGCTGCTGGTGGTCGGGGACGTCGTGACGGACGTCGTCGCCCGGTTTCGGGGGCCGCTGGCCTCGGGGACGGACACGGTCTCCGTCATCCGGACCCTGCCCGGCGGCGCGGGCGCCAACGTGGCGTGCTGGGCGGCCCATTGGGGGTGCGCGGACGTACGGCTGCTCGGCCGGGTGGGCGCGGAGTCGGTGGCGTGGCACGAACGGGAGCTGACCGCCTGCGGGGTGCGGCCCCGGCTGGTCGTCGACCCGCAGGCGACCACCGGGACGGTGATCTGCCTCGTGGACACGGGTGCCGCGGCAGAGCGGACCTTCCTCACCGACAGCGGCGCGTCCCTGCGGCTCGACCCCGGCGACTGGTCGGACGCTCTGCTGGACGGGGTCGGCCGACTGCACCTGTCGGGCTATCTGTTGTTCTCCGAGTCCGGACGCGCGCTGGTGGGTACGGCGTCCGCGTCGGCACGCGCGCGTGGGGTGCCGGTGAGTCTCGACCCGGCGTCGGCGGGTTTCCTGGTGGAGCTGGGTGCCGACCGATTCCTGTCCCTCGTCGAGGGAGTGGACGTGCTGCTGCCCAGCCGTGACGAGGCCTGTCTGCTGACCGGGCTGCTCGACGGGGCGGGCGCGGCGGCCGAGCTGAGCCGCCTCGTCCCGCTGGTGGTGTCCAAGCAGGGTGCCGACGGTGCCCTGGTGGCCCGCGACGGCGCTGTGCTCGCCCGCGTCCCCGCCGCTCCGGCCACGCCGCTGGACACCACGGGCGCCGGTGACGCGTTCACAGGAGCGTTCCTCGCCGCACTGCTGGCGGGCGCCGATACGGAGGCCGCGGCGGCCGAGGGATGCCGGGCGGGGGCTCGCGCGGTGGAACGCGTGGGCGGCAGACCACCCGCGCCGGGCGACCGCGCGGCATCGACGCCGGACAGGGCCCACGCCCACTGAGGGCTCCCCGGCAAGGAGGCCCGGCGGGGACGGGCTCCGACCGTCCCGCTGACGCTCGCCGGTCGCCGTCGCCGGTCGCCGGTCGCCGAGTGCCGAGTGCCGAGTGCCGATCGCCGGCTGTCCGTTGACGTTTGCCGGTGCCGGTTGCTCGTAGCGAACTGCCGGTTGGCGGTCGTCGGCTCCCTCCCCCTATCCCTTGCGTCCCCACGCCGAGATCATCGGGGCTGTGGCCAAATCCATGCCGCCGGAGGCGACGTTCGCCAGGTGCCGGTCGATGTCCTCGTCGGTCGCGAGGCCCGCTTCGACGAGTTCACCGCGGATCTGGCGGACCGTCGCGGACTCCAGCGCCGCGCAGCCCGGTGAGGTGACGGGGAAGTAGGCGTCGGCCTCGACCCGGGACAACCCGGCCTCGCGGAGCAGGCGGGGGAGCTTGCGGCCGTAGGAGAGGTCGGCGCCACGGCCGGCGAGGAGCTTGCGGAAGCCATGCCGCAAACGGTTCGCCAGCTGCTGTTCGGGGCCGTGTTCGTCGGGGCAGAGCAGGGGCTGGAGTGCGGGGTCGGCGTCCTCGATCAGGAGCCGTCCGCCCGGACGCAGAGCCGCGACCATCGACCGCAACGCCCGCTCCCGGTCCGGCACGTGGACCAGGACGAGCCGGGCGTGCACCAGGTCGAAGCCCTCCATCGGCGGCTCCTCGGTGCCGAGGTCGTGGACGCGCACCTCGACCGGCGGGCGGGCCACCGATGTCAGCCGGGAGGTGTCGATGTCGGTCGCCAGGACCTTGCCCGTCGGACCGACCTTCTTCGCCAGCCAGGACACCACCGAGGTACCCCCGGCGCCGGCCTCCCAGCAACGCCAGCCGGCTCCGACCCCGAACCCGTCCAGGTGGCGGAACGTCGTGGCGTCGAAGAGGGCGGCGAAGGCGTCGAAGCGTTCCCCCGCCTCGGGCTGCCGGTTGTCGAGGAGGTACCCGTCGGATCGCGTCATGTGGCGATCATCCCAGTTGTCCCGCTCGCAGGAGGCCGTCGACGCGGCCGGGATCAGGGTGTTCGGCACGGCCGGAGGCACGATGCACGGCCTGGCCGGAGCACGATGTACGGCCTGGCCGGAGCACGATGTACAGCCTGGCCGGAGGCAGGGAGTACAGCCTTGCCGGGATGCGGTCGGCGAGGCCGGTAACCGTTCTTCGACAGGCCGGCGGCCGGTCTCGCGGACAGTGCGCGCCACGCGTCGTCCACAGGCGGGAACAAAGCGGAACCTTCCCTGTCCACAGGCTTACTCCTGGCATACGCGGGCCTGGCAGACTGGCGCGGCCAGGATGCAGGAACACGGTGCGGAGTTTCACGCAAGGAGACCCAGATGACCATGGCAGGGAATCTGCGGAAGGTCACCGGCCTCGGAGGGGTCGGCGGCCTGCGCAGGGTGGCGCGGTTGGCCCGGCGGCGTCCGCGGGTCGACCTGAGTCATCCCGCGCGATCCCCGCTGGGTTCCTCCGTGGTGAACTGTGTGACGTACCGGGACGGCGTCAGGGCCCCGCACGGCGGCGATCTCGTCGACACGGTGCAACGGGTGCGCAAGAACGGTCACGGTTTCGTGTGGCTCGGCCTGCACGAGCCGACGAACGACGAGTTCGCGGGCATCGCCGAGCTCTTCGACCTGCATCCCCTGGCGGTCGAGGACGCCGTCGAGGCCCATCAGCGGCCGAAGGTCGAGCGGTACGGGGAGACGCTGTTCGCGGTCTTCAAGACGGTCTGCTACGTCGAGCACGAGGAACTCACGGCGACCAGCGAAGTGGTCGACACCGGCGAGATCATGGTGTTCGTCGGCCGGGACTTCGTGATCACGGTGCGCCACGGACGGCACGGATCACTGGGTCCGCTGCGCGAGGAACTGGAGGCCGATGCGACTCAGCTGGCCAAGGGGCCGTCGGCGGTGCTGCACGCGATCGCGGACCATGTGGTGGACGACTACCTCAACGTCATCGACGCCGTGCAGTTGGACATCGACCAGGTCGAGACGGACGTCTTCGCGCCGAACGGCGCTCGCGCGGATCCGGGACGCATCTACCAGCTCAAGCGTGAACTCCTCGAACTGAAGCGGGCGGTGGTGCCGCTCGGCCGTCCGCTCCTTGATCTCGCTGACCGGCCGGTCCGGGTGGTCGACCCGGAGATACAGGCGTACTTCCGGGACGTCTCCGACCACCTGCTGCGTGCCACGGAGCAGATCGCCGCCTTCGACGAGCTGCTCAACTCGATCCTCCAGGCCCATCTGGCGCAGGTCACGGTCGCGCAGAACGAGGACATGCGGAAGATCACGGCCTGGGCAGCGGTGATCGCCGTACCGACGATGGTCTGCGGTGTGTACGGCATGAACTTCGACAACATGCCGGAGCTGCACTGGAGGTTCGGCTACCCCCTGGTCATCGGCGTCATATCCGTCGCGTGCTGGGTCCTGTACCGCGGCTTCCGGCGCAACGGCTGGCTCTGAGCGACCGCTCCTGTCCGGGCGACCGTTCCTGTCCGGGCGGGCGCTCCTGTCCGGGCGATCACTTCTGTCCGGGCGGGCGCTCCACTTCGGGCGAGCGCGGCGCCGTCAGTGGCGGGCGGGTCCGGACCTGGAGTAGACGCTCTCGGCCCACGTGGCGAGCTGTTCCTCGGGCAGGTGCCGGGCGAGGTCGGCCTCGCTGATCATGCCGACCAGGCGCTTGTTCTCGATGACGGGCAGCCTGCGGATCTGGTGGTCCTGCATCTCCTGGAGGACCTCGCCGACGTCGGCGCCCGCGTCGATCCAGCGCGGTGTGCCCTGGGCCAGCTCGCCGGCGGTGACCCTGGCGGGGTCGTGCCCCATGGCCACGCAGCCGATGACGATGTCCCGGTCGGTGAGGATGCCGCAGAGCCGCTCGTTCTCGTCGCTGATGGGCAGCGCACCGACGTTCAGGTCGCGCATGAGCTGGGCGGCGCGGTCGAGGGTCTCGTGGGCGGGAATCCACTGGGCGCCGCGGTGCATGATGTCTCCGGCGGTGGTCATGAGGTACCTCCCGGTGCCCGACGGCCGGCGCGGCGCGGGGGCACCGCTGGTCCCGGCGCCCTACATTCTCGCCGCCCCGCCGGACGCCCGCACCCGGGAGCTGCCCGCCCGGCCCGGCATCACAACCCGGGATGCCAGGCCCGACCACTCCAGCCCGCTCCAGCCCGCTCCAGCCCGCTCCAGCCCGGCATCCCGGCCCGCGGAGCCGGTGTCGTCCTGCGGTTCGCCGTCGCGGGTCAGCCGCCCCAGGCCGGGTGGCGTGGGTCGTCCGCGCGCACGAGGACGTCGGCCGTGGCGGCCGGATCGGTCTCCTGGGCGTAGCGCTCGAAGGCGGGCAGCGTCCAGTGGTCGGCTTCGGGGGTGCGCCGGCGCAGGGCCGCCGGGGAGAGGAGGACGTGGACGGTCAGGTCGAAGGGGAACCAGTGCCGCAACAGGAGGGGACCGTGCAGCAACAGCAGACCACCGGGCGGGAGTTGGACATAGGGGCTACGGGTTGCGCGGTCGGTGACGGGGTCCCGGAGGTCGGGCAGGATCCGTCCGTCGCCGCCTGGTTCGAGGGGCTCGAACACCTCGCGCCAGAGGGCGCCGGTGTCGAACCAGCCGTCGTAGTAGGCCTCCACATCGTGATGGCCGTACTCCAGTCGGAGGGAGGCGGAGCGCAGGAAGCCGTGTGTGTCCACGACCCGCGAAGGGCGGCTGCGGGTGCGCAGGGCCTCGGCGACACGCTCGGCGAGGTCTCCGGGACGGGCCGCCGGGGCGCCGTCGAAGGCGATGCGCGGCCAGGGGCCGCCGCCCTCCGGTTTCAGGTCGAGCAGCCGCTCGGCGAGGAGGTCGCCGAGCCGTTCCCAGGTGATCGCTTCGAGTCGCACACGGCCCATGATGCGTCAGGCCCCGGTCCGGACGCCCTGACCTGGTGGGATACACGGGCGGTGAGCAGCCGTGGGAGGTGGGTCCCGCTGCGGGCGTCGGCTACGGGTCGTCGGGCCGTGACCAGGCGGTGCCGCGCTCACCAGGGGGGAATGAAGTCCTCATGGCAGCCGCAGCCCTCACGACTCCCGTCTCCCGCACCGGGCTTCTCGTCGTCCAGCCGCTCAGGCGGAAGCACTGCGCCGGGTGCCGTCGCGGGCCGGTGTCGATGCTGGTGCTGGAGGACTCCGCGCCACGCTGCCTCGACTGCGCCGATCTGGGGCACCTGGTCTTCCTGCCGCGCGGTGACACGGCACTGACGCGCAGGTCGCGGGAGGAGAGCGGGCTGTCGGCGGTGGTGGTCCGGTTCAACCGGCGCAAGGGGCGTTACGAGCGTCAGGGCGTCCTGGTCGAGGAGGCGGCGCTCGCGCGGGCCGAGGAGCGGTGCCTGGCGGACGCCGAGGCACGGCGGCGGCGCCGGGCACGGGACGCGCGGCGCCGGGCGGCCCAGGACGCGCGCTTCGCGGAGGCGTTCGCGACGGAGATACGGCGGCTGCTTCCCGGCTGCCCGGAAGACCGGGCGCACGGGATCGCCGCGCACGCCTCCCTGCGGGGCAGCGGCCGGGTGGGGCGCAGCGCCGCCGGACGGGTCTTGTCCGAGGGAGCCGTCGTCTCCGCGGTCGTCGCGTCCGTACGGCATCTGGACACGCACTACGACCGGCTGCTGATGAGCGGCGTGCCACGGCACGAGGCTCGCCGGCGGATCGCGGCCGACGTGGAGGCCCGGATGCGGACGTGGCGGGAGGGAGAAGAGGGAACGGACGGGGCAGAGGAGACGGGCCGAACAGGCACCACAGACAGGAAGGACAGGACAGGCACGACAGGCACGACAGGCGGGGCGGATGGGGCAGACGGGGCGGACGGGGCGGTTCCGTAGAGCAGACGACGGCCGCCCCGTGGACGTCCGCGTGTGCCGGCGTGCGTTTCGGCCGTGGTCACCGGTCTCGAGCGGGATTTCACTTGAGGTGCGGGGCGGTACCGGGCAAGATCTCCGGTCGACGGGTGGGAGTTGACGTTGTCATGATCGAGGGACCGTATCTGCTGCTCGCGGTGCTGGGCGTGCTCGTCACGGGGCTGATGGCCGGGGTCTTCTGCGCCTTTTCGGTCCTGGTGATGCGGGGACTCGCCGCCCTGCCGCCCGCGCAGGGCGTCGCGGCGATGAAAGCGATCAACTCCTCGGCGACGACACCGGCGTTCATGGTCCTGTTCCTCGGTGCGGCGGCACTGTGCGCGGTGATCGCCGTGGTGACGTTCGTGCTGTGGCCGGACGAGGGGGCGGTTCACCTGCTGCTGGGCAGCGCGCTGTACCTGTGCGGCGCGTTCGGGGTGACCGTGGTGGCCAACGTGCCGCGCAACGAGGAACTGGCGAAGCTGGAACCGGGCACGCCGGAGGCCGTCTCGTACTGGCCGGCCTACCTGCGTCAGTGGACGCGGTGGAACCATGTGCGGGCGGTCGCGTCCGCGGCCTCGGCGGTCGTGTACGTCCTCGCCCTGGTCTGACCGGACACGGGCACGCGCCAGGACACCGGGCACCCGCCGGAACGCCGGACGCCCGTCGGGACCCCGGACGCCAGGACGTCCGGACGCCCACCGGAGAAGGCGCTGTCGCCCACTCTGCGTGGACGGCCCACGGGACGTATCGTGGCCGAAAGAGTGCCGCCCGATGACGCTCGGCCTGTCGTACGCGTATGCGAGGAAGACGCCCATGGCCGATCCCAAGGGATTCATGACCACCCCGCGCGAGGACTGGCCGCGCCGGCCGGTCGGGGAGCGGGTCCGGGACTGGGACGAGGTGTACGTCCCCGGGGCGCTGCTGCCCCTCATCAGCCGGCAGGCCGACCGCTGCATGGACTGCGGCATCCCGTTCTGCCACGACGCCTGTCCGCTCGGGAATCTGATCCCCGAGTGGAACGACCTGGTGTCCCGGGAGGACTGGCGGGCGGCCAGTGACCGGTTGCACGCGACGAACAACTTCCCCGAGTTCACCGGCCGGTTGTGCCCGGCGCCCTGCGAGGCCGGGTGCGTCCTCGCCATCAACCAGCCGGCTGTCACCATCAAGAACGTCGAGGTCGCCATTGCCGACCGGGCCTGGGCGGACGGCCTCACGCCACCACGACCGCCGGACCGGTTGTCGGGGAAGACGGTCGCGGTAATCGGTTCCGGGCCCACGGGACTGGCCGCGGCACAGCAGTTGACCCGGGCCGGGCACACGGTCGCCGTCTACGAGAAGGACGACCGGGTCGGCGGACTGATGCGGTACGGGATCCCCGCCTTCAAGATGGAGAAACACCACCTGGAGCGGCGGATCGAGCAGATGCGGGCCGAAGGCACGAAGTTCCGTACCTCGACCACCATCGGGCGGGACGTCATGGCCGCTGATCTACGGGTCCGCTACGACGCCGTGGTGATCGCCACCGGGGCGACCGATTGGCGGGAGCTGCACGTTCCGGGGCGGGAGTTGACCGGCATCCAGCAGGCCATGGAGTATCTTCCGCTGGCCAACCGGGTCGGCGAGGGGGACCTGGCGGCGTCCCCGATGTCCGCCGCCGGAAAGCACGTCGTCATCGTCGGCGGGGGCGACACGGGCGCCGACTGTCTGGGCACGGCGGTGCGCGAGGGCGCCGCGTCCGTGACCCAACTGGACATCTACGCACAGCCCGGCGTGGATCGCGACGAGGACACCGACCCCTGGCCGACGTATCCGAAGGTCTACCGGCTCTCGGCGGCGCACGAGGAGGCGCGCGACCTGGAGTCCGCGCCGGCGGCCGACGCTGACGCGCGGCTGTTCGCGGCCTCCACGCTCCGCTTCACCGGGGACGAGACCGGGCACGTACAGTCCCTGCACCTCGTCGAGGTCGACGAGCGGCGCAGGCCGGTGAAGGGCACCACGCGGGCGCTCCCCGCCGACCTCGTGCTGCTCGCCCTCGGCTTCTCCGGGCCCGACCGGGAGGACGGCCTCGTCGAGCAGCTCGGGGTGGCGCTGGCGCCGCGCGGCACGATCGCGCGGGACGGCGACTTCGCGACGAACGTCCCCGGCGTGTTCGCCGCGGGGGACGCGGCGCGCGGGCAGTCGCTGATCGTGTGGGCCATCGCGGAGGGGCGGGCGGTGGCGTCGGCCGTCGACCGCCATCTGACGGGGAGTTCACGGCTGCCGGCGCCGATCGGACCGCACGACCGGCCGATGAGCGTCTAGGACAGGAAACCGGGGGTGGGGGAGCCTGGGGGTGGGGGGAGCCTGGGTATGCGGGGATCCTGGGGATGGGCACCCGGACGCCCGGGCACCGGCACGTCCAGGACAGGGCGAGGGCGGATCGTCTCAGCGGCGTTCGTCCGTGCCCGCCATCTTCGCCGTCGCGAGGGCCACCCGGTTCCAGGTGTTGATCGAGCAGATCAGGGCCAGCACCTGGGCCAGCTCCCGCTCGTCGAAGCGGGCGGCGGCCTCGGCGTAGACCTCGTCCGGGACGCCTCCGTCGGCCACCCGTGTGACGGCCTCCGTCAGGGCCAGGGCCGCCTGCTCCTTCTCGGTGAAGAAGTGGCGGGCTTCGCGCCAGACGGGAACCATGTGCAGCCGTTCCTCGCTCTCGCCGGCCTTGCGGGCGTCGCTCGTGTGCATGTGGAGGCAGTACGCGCAGCGGTTGAGGTGCGAGGAGCGGATCTGGATCAGTTCGACGAGCGCCGGGTCGAGGCCCTCGCGGGCGGCGGCGTCGAAGCCGACGAGGGCGCGGAACGCCTTGGGAGCGGCCTTCCCGAAGTCGAGACGGGACCGTCCGGCCGCCGTCGCCACCGCATCCGTACGGGTCGTGTCGGTTCCGGTCGTGTCCGAGCCTGTCGTGTCCGTGCCGGTCCCGGCCGCGTCGGTCTGGGTCCTGTTCGTTCCGGTCGTGTTCGTCGTCATGTCCTTCAACCTACGGGGCATATAGACCTCTTGTAGAGTGCAATTCCATGGTGGATTCATGGGTCAATTTGGCCGAGCGGATCGGCGTCGACCTGCATGTGGAGCTGGGCGGCCCCGGTGGTCGACGGGCCGCCCTGATCAGGGCGCTGCGCGAGGCCGTGCGCGGCGGACGCCTGCCGCCCGGCACCCGGCTGCCGCCGTACCGTTCACTGG
Source organism: Streptomyces sp. NPDC060000 (assembly GCF_042737375.1). NCBI lineage: Bacteria > Bacillati > Actinomycetota > Actinomycetes > Kitasatosporales > Streptomycetaceae > Streptomyces > Streptomyces sp. NPDC060000. Next base: position 1,464 of record NZ_JBHWUU010000098.1, on the reverse strand, counting down.
CCGCCGACCTCGGCGTCGCCCGTAACACGGTCGCCGACGCGTACGCGGAACTCGTCGCGGAGGGCTGGCTGACCGCCCGCCAGGGATCCGGCACCCGGGTCGCCATGGGGGTACTGTCCGCGCCCTCGGGGCAACCGGGGAGGACCGAGAACCGGCGCGGCGCCGGGCGCACCCCCGTCAAGGCACCGCTACACGCGCGTGGCCCCCGATACGACCTGCGGCAGGGCACCCCGGACGCCTCCTCGTTCCCGCGCTCGGCCTGGCTGGCCTCCTACCGGCGGGCCCTGCAACAGGCGCCCAACGAGGTGTTCGGGCCCGGCGATCCCGCCGGCCGCCGGGAACTGCGGGAGGCTCTCGCCGAGTACCTGGCACGCGCGCGTGGTGTGCGCGCCGAGCCCGGACGCATCGTGATCTGCTCGGGCTTCGCCCATGCGCTGCGGCTGCTGTTCGCCCCGGGCGGCGGGGTCCTGGGCGGTCCGCTCGCCGTGGAGGCGTACGGCCTGGACTTCCACCGGGGGCTACTGGCGGCGGCGGGCGTACGCACGACTCCCCTGGCACTGGACGCGGACGGGGCGCGCGTGGAGCGGTTGGCTCGCGAGCGGGCGGTGCTGCTCACCCCGGCGCACCAGTTCCCGACCGGCGGCCCCCTGCATGCGAGCCGCCGGACCACCGTGATCGACTGGGCACGCGCGCGTGGCGGGGTCGTCCTCGAGGACGACTACGACGGCGAGTTCCGCTACGACCGCAAGCCCGTGGGCGCCGTCCAGGGGCTCGACCCCGAGCGGGTGATCTACCTCGGCTCGGTCAGCAAGAGCCTGTCGCCCGCGCTGCGGCTGGGCTGGATGGTGCTGCCCGAGCGGTATGTTGACGGCGTCCTCGCGGCCAAGGGCGAGCGGGAGGCCTGGGTGAGCGTCCTGGACCAGCTGAGTCTGGCCGACCTCATCGGGTCCGGGGCGTACGACCGTCACGTACGGCGCATGCGGCAGCGTTACCGCGGTCGGCGGGACCGGCTGGTCGAGGCTCTCGCCGCTCGGGCTCCGCAGGTCGCGGTGACCGGGATCGCGGCCGGGCTCCACGCGGTGCTGCGGCTGCCGCCCGGCACCGAGCGGTCCGTGCTCAAGGCGGCGGCCTGGCAGGGCGTGGCCCTGGACGGCCTGGCCGCCTTCCGGCATCCGGAGAGCGACATGGCGACGGAGGACGGGCTGGTCGTCGGCTACGCGACGCCGTCGGAGCACGCCTACGGCGCGGCGCTGGACGCGCTGTGCCGGATCCTGCCGCCGGACGCGGGGCCCGGTCCCGCCCCGGGGTGAGACCACCGCCCCCGCCGGCCGCCGTACATCTCCGCCGCGCCGGCGGTGCCCTGCCGCTCGCCGCTCGGCAAAGCGTCGTGGGGGGGGGCGCCCGCCCCCCCCCCCACCGGGGGGCCGGGGTTGGGGCCCCGCCAAAAAAAAGGCCCCCAATAGG
>NZ_JBHWUU010000097.1:0-35698 GCF_042737375.1 Streptomyces sp. NPDC060000 | reverse complement strand
CGCCGGGGTCGACTTCGGCGCCGAGGTCCACCTCGACGAGGACGTCCGCGCGACCGACCGGACCACCCCGGCCGCCCCCGCTCCCGCGGCTCCCGCGGGTGACGACGGCGCCTACGTGACCCCGCTGGTGCGCAAGCTCGCCGCCGAGAACGGCGTCGACCTGGCCGCCGTCAAGGGCACCGGCGTCGGTGGCCGTATCCGCAAGCAGGACGTCCTCGCCGCCGCCGAGGCCGCGAAGGCCGCCGCCGCTCCGGCTCCGGCTCAGGCCGCCGCCGCCCCGGCAGCCAGGAAGTCGCCGACCCTGGAGGCCTCTCCCCTCCGCGGCCAGACCGTCAAGATGCCCCGCATCCGCAAGGTCATCGGCGACAACATGGTCAAGGCGCTGCACGAGCAGGCGCAGCTGTCCTCGGTCGTCGAGGTCGACATCACCCGGCTGATGAAGCTCCGCGCGCAGGCGAAGGACTCCTTCGCGGCCCGCGAGGGCGTCAAGCTCTCCCCGATGCCCTTCTTCGTGAAGGCGGCGGCCCAGGCGCTGAAGGCCCACCCGGCCGTCAACGCCCGGATCAACGTGGACGAGGGCACGATCACCTACTTCGACACCGAGAGCGTCGGTATCGCGGTGGACTCCGAGAAGGGCCTGATGACGCCGGTCATCAAGCACGCGGGCGACCTGAACATCGCCGGCATCGCCAAGGCCACGGCCGACCTGGCGGGCAAGGTCCGCGCGAACAAGATCACCCCGGACGAGCTGTCCGGCGCGACCTTCACCATCAGCAACACCGGCTCGCGCGGCGCGCTCTTCGACACGATCATCGTGCCGCCGAACCAGGTCGCGATCCTCGGCATCGGTGCCACGGTCAAGCGTCCGGCCGTCATCGAGACGGAGGAGGGCACGGTCATCGGCGTCCGCGACATGACGTACCTGACCCTGTCCTACGACCACCGTCTGGTCGACGGCGCCGACGCGGCCCGTTACCTGACCGCGGTCAAGGCGATCCTGGAGGCCGGCGAGTTCGAGGTCGAGCTCGGCCTCTGACCTGCCAGGGACCCTCGAGGGCTCAGCACGGGTGCCCCCGTCCGGAACTTTCCGGGCGGGGGCTTCCGTCTGCCGCCCCCGGCCGGGAGCTGTCCGGTACCGGTCTTTACACAACGACCCCGGTGTGAACGTGTAAGTCTCGTCTCACCTGCGTAAAAGCGCCCCCGTGCGCCTCTCCTCCACGGGCCCCCGGCCGTATTGTCTAAACGTCAAACGCCCCCGGAGGCCCGTGCGGCCCCTCCTCGAAGGAGCCTTCATGACCGCGCCCGTCGTCCACTCGCTGCGCGAACAGATCCGCGAGCACATCGTGGAGGGGATCGTCAGCGGGCGCTGGAAGCCGGGCGAGCGGATCGTGGAGCGGCGGATCGCTACCGAGCTGGAGGTCAGCCAGACGCCGGTTCGGGAGGCGCTGCGCGAGCTGGAGTCGCTGCGGTTGATCGAGTCCGCGCCGAACAAGGGCGTGCGGGTGCGCAACCTGACGGCCGCGGACCTGGAGGAGAGTTACCCCGTACGGGCCGGCCTGGAGGCGATCGCGGCGGAGCTGGCCGCTCGGCGGCTCGCGGAGGACTGCTCGGCCCTCGAGCCGCATGTCGCCGCCCTGTACGAGGCGGACCGCGACGCGGACGGCACGGCCCAGGTGCGGCACACCGTCGGTTTCCACCGGGAGCTGGTCCGGGCGGCCGGCAACTCGGTACTGCTGCACACCTGGGAGGGCCTCGGCATCGAGGTGTTCACTGCGCTGTCGATCCGCTGGCTGGGGACCGTGCAGCAGTCGTACGCGGAGGAACACGAGGAGCTCGTCCAGGCGTTCCGGCGGCAGGACCCGAGGATCGCGGAGCTGGTGAAGGCGCACGTCCTCGGGTGTGCTCCCCGGGCGTAGGGTCGTCGGCGCTGCGGCCCGGCCCGCCCGGCAGCCCTGGTTCAGTGGAGCGTACACGCGCTCATACGTGGGCTCCGACCTGCGAAAACCCTCGAGTGGACGCGGCACCGCGTGCCTGCCCGAAAGGCACCCGGTGCCTACTTTCTCGTATTCGAGAGGTTTTGCCCTTCAACCCTTTGATCGATCATCGATCAGGGGGTTACAGTCTCCGACGGACCGCTGGCGGAGCCACACATCGGCATCGCACCAGAGGCCCACGCCCTGTCCTGCCAAAGACCAAGGGCACCCCCCGAAACACCTCACAGGGAACCCCCTTCGACTGAGGAAGGCGGCGACATGACCGACCCCCAGGCCATCCAGCCGAGCGCGCTCGACCAGCTCCCCGACCGGGACCCGGAGGAGACCGCCGAATGGCAGGCCTCCCTGGACGCGGTCGCCAAGGCGGCCGGGCCGCACCGTGCCGCGTACCTGATGCGCCGCACGCTGGAGCGTGCCGAGGGCAACGGCATCGCGCTGCCCAAGCTGCTCGAGACGGACTACGTCAACACCATCCCCACCGCCGCCGAGCCGTCCGCGCCCGGCGACCCGGAGATGGAGCGGCGGATCACCGCGTGGAACCGCTGGAACGCGGCCGCGATGGTCACCCGGGGCAGCAAACACGGCGTCGGCGGCCACATCGCCACCTTCGCCTCCGCCGCCTGGCTGTACGAGACCGGCTTCAACCACTTCTTCAGGGGCAAGGAGGCCGACGGCTCGGGCGACCAGCTCTACATCCAGGGCCACGCCTCCCCCGGCATCTACGCCCGCGCCTTCCTCGACGGGCGGCTGACCGAGCAGCACCTCGACAACTTCCGCCAGGAGGCGGGCGGCAACGGCCTCCCGTCGTACCCGCACCCGCGCCGGCTGCCCTGGCTGTGGGAGTTCCCGACGGTGTCGATGGGCCTCGGCCCGCTCTCCGCCATCTACCAGGCGCGCTTCAACCGCTATCTCACCAACCGCGGCATCAAGGACGTCTCCGCGTCCCACGTGTGGGCGTTCCTCGGTGACGGCGAGATGGACGAGCCCGAGTCGACGGCGGCACTCGCGCTCGCCTCCCGCGAGGGTCTCGACAACCTGACCTTCGTCATCAACTGCAACCTCCAGCGCCTCGACGGCCCGGTCCGCGCGAACTTCAAGATCGTGCAGGAGCTGGAGGCCCAGTTCCGCGGCGCCGGCTGGAACGTGATCAAGTCGCTGTGGGGCTCCGCCTGGGACGAGCTGTTCCAGCTCGACACCACGGGCGCGCTCGTGCGCAGGCTGCGCGAGGTACCGGACGCCCAGGTGCAGACGTACCAGACGCGTGGTGCCGCCTACATCCGCGAGGACTTCTTCGGCAAGGACCCGGCGCTCGCCGACATGGCGAAGCTGCTGAGCGACGACAAGATCCTCGAGTGTTTCCACCTCTCCCGCGGTGGTCACGAGGCGCGCAAGGTGTTCGCGGCCTACAAGGCGGCGGTGGAGTTCAAGGGCGCCCCGACGGTGATCCTGGCCCAGACGGTCAAGGGCCACACCCTCGGCGAGGGCTTCGCGTCGAAGAACGCCAACCACCAGATGAAGAAGCTCTCGGTGGACGAGTTCAAGGCGATGCGCGACCTGCTGGAGCTGCCGATCTCGGACGCTCAGTTCGTCGACGGAGTGGTCCCCTACGGCCACCCGGGCGCCGACGCCCCCGAGGTCCGCTACCTCCAGGAGCGCCGCGCGGCCCTCGGCGGCCCGGCCCCGGCCCGCCGTACGCACGCGCTCGCCCCGCTGCCGGCCCCCGCCGAGAAGGCGTTCGCCTCCTTCGACAAGGGCTCCGGCTCCCAGAACATCGCCACCACCATGGCCTTCGTCCGCCTGGTCAAGGACCTGGTCCGCGACAAGGAGACGGGTAAGCGCTGGGTGCCGATCGTCCCCGACGAGGCGCGCACCTTCGGCATGGAGAGCCTGTTCCCGTCGCTCGGGATCTACTCGCCCAAGGGCCAGACGTACGAGCCGGTCGACCGCGACCAGCTGATGTACTACAAGGAGGCCAAGAACGGCCAGATCCTCAACGAGGGGATCACCGAGGCCGGTTCGATGGCCGACTTCATCGCCGCTTCCACCGCGTACTCCACGCACGGCGAGGCGATGATCCCGTTCTACATCTTCTACTCGATGTTCGGCTGGCAGCGCACCGCCGACCAGATGTGGCAGCTCGGCGACCAGCTCGGCCGCGGGTTCCTCGTCGGCGCCACGGCCGGCCGTACGACCCTGACGGGCGAGGGCCTGCAGCACGCCGACGGCCACTCCCCGGTCATCGCCGCGACCAACCCGGCCGCCCTCAGCTACGACCCGGCGTTCGCGTACGAGATCGCGGCGATCGTCAAGGACGGTCTGCGCCGGATGTACGGCGAGGCGGCCCCGGGTGAGGACCCGAACGTCTTCTACTACCTCACCGTCTACAACGAGCCGATGCCGCAGCCGGCCAAGCCGTCCGCTCCCGGTGTGGACGAGGGCATCCTCAAGGGCCTGTACCGCTTCAACACGGCGGAGTCGGCGGGCGTGGACGTGGCGGCGGCCAACGCCCCGCGCATCCAGCTGCTGGGCTCCGGCACGGCGATCCACTGGGTCCTGAAGGCGCAGCGGATGCTCGCCGAGGAGTGGGGCGTGGCCTGCGACGTGTGGTCCGCGACCTCCTGGACCGAGCTGCGCCGCGACGCGCTGGAGGCCGACGCGGCCCTCCTGCGCGGCGAGGAACGCCTGCCGTACGTGCGTCAGGCCCTGCAGGGTGCCGAGGGCCCGGTCCTCGCCGTCTCCGACTACATGCGCCAGGTCCCGGACCAGATCGCGCAGTGGGTCGATCAGGACTGGTCCTCGCTGGGCGCGGACGGCTTCGGCCTCTCCGACACCCGCGAGGCGGCCCGCCGCCACTTCGGCGTCGACGCCGAGTCGATCGTCGTCGCGGCCCTCGCCCAGCTCGCCCGCCGCGGTGAGGTCAAGGCGAGCGCGGTGAAGGAAGCACGCGAGCGCTACGGCCTGTAGGTCACGGTTCGACGAAGGGGGGTACGGCTGCGGCCGTACCCCCCTTCGTTGTCGGCGGGCCCCGGCATCATGTCCCCATGCGCGCTGCCCGCCTCATCAAGATGGTGCTGCTTCTGCAGTCCCGGCCCACCATGACCGCGTCCGAACTGGCCCGGGAACTGGAGGTGTCGGAGCGGACCGTCACCCGGGACGCACAGGCACTGTCCGAGGCGGGTGTGCCGGTGTACGCGGAGCGGGGGCGAGCGGGGGGCTACCGGCTCGTCGGGGGCTATCGGACACGGCTGACGGGGCTGGGCCGCGGTGAGGCCGAGGCGCTGTTCCTGAGCGGGGTGCCGGGGGCGCTGCGGGAGATGGGCCTGGAGGACATCGCGTCGGCCGCGCGGCTGAAGGTGTCTGCGGCTCTGCTGCCCTCCCTGCGGGACGCCCCGCGTACGGCTGCGCAGCGGTTCCATCTGGACGCGCCGGCCTGGTTCAGGGAACCGGCGGCGCCGGTCCTGCTGCCGCTGATCGCGGACGCGGTGTGGGACGACCGGTGCGTGAGCGCCCGTTACCGGCGCGGTGAGAGCGAGGTGGTGCGGGAACTGGAGCCGTACGGCCTCGTGCTCAAGGCGGGCGTCTGGTACCTGTGCGCTCGGGTCGGCGGGACGGGGGCGGGGACGAAGGCGGAAGCGGGGGCAGAGACGAAGGCCGGGGCGGGGGTAGGTACGAAGGCGGGGACGGGGGCGGGGGCGTTCCGGACCTACCGCATCGACCGGTTCGTCGGGGCCGACGTCATGAAGGATCGTTTCAGCAGAGATGAGGGCTTCGATCTGCCCGGGTTCTGGGGCGCGCAGGCCGAGCGGTTCGCGCGGTCGATCCTGCGGTCCGAGGTGATCCTGCGACTCTCGGAGACGGGGGTGCGCAACCTGCCGTACGCCGTGGATCCGGTGGCCGCCCGGGACGCGCTGGCGGGCGGCGCGGAACCGGACGCGTGCGGCTGGGTGACGGTCACCCTGCGGGTGGAGTCGGAGGAGGTGGCGCACACACAGCTGACGGCACTGGGGCCGGAGGCCGAGGTGCTCTCACCGGCCGCACTGAGGGAGCGGTTCGCCGCGGAGGCGGTGCGGCTGACGGCGCTCTACGGGCGCGGGGAGGGGACCTACGGATCCCAGGCAGGGTCGTCCGGGTCCGGGGAGGAGTCGTTCGGGTCCCGGGAAGGGGCGTCCGCGTCCCCGGAGGAGCCGTTCGGGTCCCCGGAGGAGCCGTTCGGGTCCCGGGAAGGTGTCCACGGGTCCCTCGAAAGTGTCCACGGGTCCCTCGAAGGGTGAGGATCCCGCTGGAATCCCGGGCACTCCGGGTGCGTGGCGCACTTCGAGGCACGATGCTGGACGCGTGATGGACGAGACGGAGTTCTGGGAGCTGGTGGACGCCTCCCGCGAGGCCGCCGAGGGCGATCCGGAGGAACAGGCCGACCTGCTCGTGGAGCGGCTGCTCCGGCTGGACCCGGAGTCCGTGCTCGACTTCGCCCGGCACTTCGAGTCCCGCTTCAACCGCGCCTACCGCTGGGATCTGTGGGGTGCCGCCTGGCTGCTCCTCGACGGGGCCGGCGACGACGCCTTCGACTTCTTCCGGTGCTGGCTGATCGGGCAGGGCCGCGAGGTCTTCGAGGGCGCCCTGCACAACGACCCGGACTCGCTCGCCGACCTGCTGGACGACTTCGACGCGGAGATCGACGGGGACGGCGAGGAACTCGGCTACGCGGCCGACGAGGCCTACGAGCAGCTGACCGGGATCGTCGCCCCGGACCTGGGCATTCCGCCCCCGCCCGCGGAACCCGAGGGCACGCCCGTCGCCTTCGAGAACGAGGGGGCACTGGCCGAGCGGTATCCCCGGCTCTGGCAGCGCTTCAAGGAGTGATCCTCGTCGCATGATCGTCGCATGATCCTTGTCCGGGGTCACACCGCGAGCTTGCGGCGGGTGCTGTCCGCCGGGATGTACGCCTGCGACTGATCGACCCGCACCGCGTGGTGCATCGGCGCCCTGTTGGCCTGCTCCAGGGCGGACGCGGTGGTGGCGGCCGGGCCCAGGACGACCGCGGCGACGGCGCAGAGCACGGTCCAGGGGCTGCGCGCGGCCCTGCTCCAGCCGGGGCTCTGCTCCGCGGTCGCCGCGCTGCCCGCGTCGCCCCCGTTCCCGGTGGCTCCCGGGGTCCCCGTGCCTTCCAGGTTTCCCGTCATCCCCGTGTTTCCGGTGATCCCCATGTTTCCCGTGATCCCCATGTTTCCCGCGGACCGGGTACGACTGCTGTTCATGATCCCCACCTCCGGTCGGTTCGTCTTGTGCATGACCGTAGGACTCGGGAATGGGAGAACCCTGAACGTCGCCTAAGGCGTTCCTGTGAGAGTCCGTGCGGCCGTCCCGTCCTGCCCAGCCTGCCCGGCCTTTCTGCCCTCTCTGCCCTGTCTGCCCTGGAGACGGGCCGCCTTCTCACGGATCTCCGGGAGGCGGGCGGTGAGGGCGGCGCCGGGGCAGCTGGTCATGTAGCCGTCCCTGTGACCGGCAAGGGCGGGAAGGGTGGCGGTGGTGCCTGCCGTGTACCGGCTACGGCTGTTGCTGGAGGTGAGCCGGACGTCCGCGCGCGGGTCGACGTCGGCCAGCCCGAGTTTCCAGGCGGTCAGGGCGGCGATCGCGTCGACCATCGCCTGCGGCACCGGGACCCCGGCGGTGAACGTGCCGAGCGCGGCGATGCCGGCCGTGCGGTGGTTGAAGCCCTGGGTGTGGGCACCGGTGACCGGCCGGTCGACGCCCCCCGCGCGGCCCTCGTAGATCGTGCCGCAGCGGTCGACGAGGAAGTTGTAGCCGATGTCGTCCCAGTCCCGGGCGCCGGTCTGGCCCGCGTACAGGTAGCGGATGATGCGGGGCGCGTCGGCGCAGGCGTAACCGTTGGGCGAGTCGGTGTGGTGCACGAAGACGGCGACGACCCTGTCGTCGTAGCGCGGGGGCGGCTGCGCGTGCCGGGCGAGGTCGTCCAGCCAGGCGGAGCGGGGTACGACGGTCGGCCGGGCCGCCTGGTGGGCCGTGGCGAGGCGGGCGGCGGGCGGGCGGCCCGCGGCCGACCCGGCCGTGGCGGCGTGGTCCACGCCGCCCGCGCACAGCCCCAGGGCGGTGACGGCGGTGAGTCCTGGCAGGCAGCCGAGGAGCACGAGAAGCGGGCCCGGTATCCGTACCGGGCGCCGTCCTCGCGTCCCGCGCGCGCCGCGGGGGGCCGGTCGGAGGGCACACATGAAGCCACTGTCGGCCCGTTCCGGTCCGCCCGCGATGTGTGCTGTGCCACCTGGTGGAACCATCCTCCCGGCCCGCGACGTTTTTCGGGGTACACGCACGCGTGGCCGGTTCGCGACGTCACGCGCGCGTGATCGATGAGTAGCTGATCACTGGGCCCTTCCCACACGTACTCACCGACCAGGGGTTCCGACAGAAAGGCGGCCGTGTGGACCTGCTCGACATCCTGCTGGTGCTGGTGATCCTGGCCTACGCCGGCTCCGGCTACCGGCGCGGACTGGTGGCCGGCTGTGTCTCGCTGGCCGGGTTCGTGGGCGGCGCGGTGATCGGCGTGTGGGTGCTGCCGTGGCTGATGGACCTGGTGACACCGGGCACGACAGCGGCGACGGTGACGGCGGTGTTCGCGGTCCTCGTCCCGGCGGTGGTCGGGCACGAACTGGCGGGGCGGCTGGCGCTGCGGCTGCGGCGGGAGCTGGACCGCGGGCCGCTCAGAGTGGCCGACGGGGTCGGCGGGGCGGCGGCGAACGCGGTGGCGGTGCTGATCGTGGCGTGGGTGGCGGCGAGCGTGCTGGGCGCGTCCTCGTCGCCGGTGGTCACCTCGTCCATACGGGAGTCGCGGCTGCTGGGGGCGGTGCAGGACGCCATGCCGGAGACCACGCCCACCTGGTTCTCGCGGGCCACGTCGGCGCTGACCCAGGCGGGCTTCCCCCAGGTCTTCAACCCGTTCGAGAACGAGTCGACGGCCGCGGTCGCCAAACCCACCGGTGACAGCGTCACGCCGAGCGCGACCGACGCGGCCAAGCTGAGCACGGTGAAGATCGAGGGCGTCTCGGGCAACCAGGGCCGCGAGGGCAGCGGCTTCGTGTACGCGAGCGAGCACGTGATGACCAACGCGCACGTGGTGGCGGGCATCGACGACCCGACCGTACGGATCGGCGGCGTGGGCCGGTCGTACGACGCGCGCGTGGTGCTCTTCGACCCGGACAAGGACGTGGCCGTGCTGTACGTGCCGGGCCTGAAGGCCCCGGTGCTGGGCTTCGACGACGACGCCTCGCGCGGGGACTCGGCGGTCGTCGCCGGTTATCCGCAGGACGGCGACCTGAACCTCCAGGCGGCGACGGTCGCGAACCGGGTGAAGGCGACCGGCCGGAACATCTACAACGACGAGATCGTCACCCGCGAGATCTACTCGATCCGCTCCACCGTGCGCCCCGGCAACTCCGGCGGCCCGCTGCTGACCACCGCCGGCCGGGTCTACGGCGTCGTCTTCGCCCGCTCCACCTCCGACAACGAGACGGGGTACGTGCTGACGGCGGCCGAGGTCGCCGGCGACGCCGAGCGGGCGGCGCAGGCGACGAAGCCGGTGGACACGGGGAAACTGACGACCTCGTGAGCCACGTGGCGGCCTACAGCGGGCGCCCCATGAAGACGTCGTCCACGTACTCGCCGCCCAGCAGGAACTCCTCCGGCAGCACGCCCTCCACCACGAACCCCTCGGACTCGTAGAGCCTTCGGGCCGGCGCGTTGTGGCCGAGGACGCGCAGCGTGATGCGGCGGGCGCCCTGCCGGCGGGCCTCCTCGAGGGCGGCGCGGATCAGCGCCCGTCCGACGCCCCGGCCGCGCCCCTCGTCGAGGACGGCGAGGCCCTGTATCTGCCGGACGTGCGCGTTGCAGGCGAGCGAGGTGGGCAGGGCGAGGCGGACATAGCCGATGACACGGCCGTCCAGCTCGGCGACCAGGTAGTCCTCGGGGACGTGGCGCTCGTCGAAGAAGGGGTCGTACGGGGGCTCCGGCTCGGGCATGACCGCATGCAGGTGCGACCAGGTCAGACGGTCGACGAGGGTCAGGGCCCCGTCGTCGGCGGACCGGGCGGTGCGGATGCGGGGTGCGGAAGGTTCGGGCATGACCGTCACCCTATGGCGGGGTGGCGGCCACCAGACCGGGGTTTTATCCGGTGACCGGGCAGGATGGCCGCATGGAACGTGAGCGAATCGCGGTGGCCGGCGCCTCCGGCCTGATCGGCAGCGCCCTGGTGCGGTCCCTGACCGCGGACGGACACAAGGTGGTGCGCCTCGTGCGCCATGCCCCCCGGAGCGCGGACGAGGTGCGCTGGGACCCCGAGCGGGGGCGGGTGGACACGGCGGGGCTCGCCGGGTGCCGTGCCGTGGTCAACCTGGCGGGGGCGGGAGTCGGCGACCGGCGCTGGAGCGAGGAGTACAAGAGGCGGATCCACGACAGCCGGGTGCACGGTACGGCGGCGCTGGCGAAGGCCGTCGCCTCGCTCGACGAACGTCCGCGGGCGTTCGTGAACGGCAGCGCGATGGGCCTGTACGGCGAGACGGGCGAGCGGGTCGTGGACGAGGACTCGCCCGCCGGGAGCGGTTTCCTGCCGGAGCTGTGCGTGGAGTGGGAGGCGGCCGCGGGCCCCGCGCAGGAGGCGGGCGTCCGTACGGTCTTCACCCGGACCGGGCTGGTCGTGGCGCGCGGCGGCGGGGCCTGGGGCAAGCTGTTTCCCCTCTTCACGGCCGGGCTCGGCGGGCGGATGGGCGACGGCCGGCAGTACTGGTCGTACATCGCGCTGCACGACGAGGTGGCGGCGATCCGGCATCTGCTCGACCGCGGCGACCTGTCGGGGCCGTTCAACCTGACCGCGCCCGAGCCGCTGACGAACCGTGCGATCACCGAGGCGATGGGGCGGGTGCTGCGCCGTCCGACGCTGTTCACGGTGCCGGCGCCGGTGCTGCGGACGGTGCTGGGCGAGATGGCCGGGGACGTGCTGGGCAGCGCGCGCGTGGTGCCGAAGCGACTGCTGGAGTCCGGGTTCACCTTCGCGTTTGCGGGGATCGAGGACGCCATCCGGGCAGCCTGATCCTTCACGTGACCGAATGCGACCGCCGTGCGACCGTGCCCTGTTCATGCGCGACTGTTCCTGACCGATCACGGCCCTAACCTCGACCCGAACTCGGGTATCCGGGACGGCCGTTGGGGGCATGACGTCTCCACCGGCCGCGCAACCTCGAGGAGGGGCACGTGCTTGAGCCCGCGTACCAGGCAGACGTCGTCGTGGTGGGAGCCGGCATCGCCGGACTCTCCGCCGCGCACCGGCTGGCCAGCGCAGGAGTAACGACCGCAGTCCTGGAGGCCGCCCCTTACGTGGGCGGCCGCATGTCGACGGAGAAGGTCGACGGGTTCCGGCTCGACCGCATCGGACAGCTGCTGTCCACGGCGTATCCCGAACTGGCCCTGACACCGGGGCTGGACGCGCTCGTCCTGCGTCCGTTCGCGCCGGGGGTACTGCTGCACAGCGACGGGCGCCATCACCGCGCCGGCGCGCAGGCGGGCGCGGGGAGCGCAAGGGGCGCATTGCACGCCGTACGCGCCCTGGCGAGCGCTCCCCGGCCGGGTGCGCTGCCCAGGCCGCGCTCCGGCGGCTCCCCGTCCGCGCAGGCGCGGCCGGTGCCCCCGCCCAGAGTCCGATCGGGGGCGCCGCTCGGCAGCGCCGTGGACCAGGCCCGGCTGGGCGCCGCGCTCACCCGGCTCGCGGTGACCCCCGCCGAACGGCTGATGCGCCGACCGGAGTCGCCGGCCGCCCAGGCCCTCGCGGCCCGTGGTCTGCCCGCCCGCACGATCGACGGCTTCCTGCGTCCGCTGCTCGCCGCGCTGCTCTGCGACCCGGACCTCACCACCTCCAGCCGGTGCGCGGACCTCGCGCTGCGCGCCTTCGCGGCCGGCCGGCTGTCGGTGCCCGAGGGCGGCGCGGAGGTGCTGCCCGAGCTGCTCGCGCGGGCGCTGCCGCCGGGCACCGTGCACACCGGCGTGCGGGTCACCTCGGTCTCCACGACCTCGGTGACCACCGCCGAACACGGTGAGTTCCGCTGCCGCGCCGTGCTGGTGGCCACCGACGCGCGCACCGCGGCGGGGTTGCTGCCCGGGCTGCGGGTGCCCGGCTTCCATCCGGTGACGGTCGTCCACCACACGACGGACGACCCGCCCGGGACCGGTGCGGCGCTGCTTCTCGACGCCGACCGGGGCGGGCCGGTCGCGCACACGGCGGTGGTCAGCCGGGTCGACCCGAGCCGCGCGCCCGCGGGACGCGCGCTGATCTCGTCCACGGTCCTCGGTACACCGCCGCCGGGCGTCGACACCGCCGTACGCATGCATCTGTCCCGGCTGTACGGCACCTCGACCGCGCGCTGGGAGACGCTGGCCGTGCATCACACCGCCGAGGCCGTGCCGGCGATGCGGGCGCCGCACGATCTGCGGCGGGCGGTGCGGTTGCTGGCCGGTCTGTACGTGTGCGGCGACCACCGGGACACCAGCACCGTGCAGGGCGCGCTGCACTCGGCGCACCGGGCAGCGTCGGCGATCGTCTCCGATCTGGGCGCCGCCGGTTCACTGGACCTGGCCGACCCACGCCCGACGGCCCGCCGGGAGCAGGCGGCGGCGTGACCGGGCGGGCCGGGGGCACGCCTTGCGTCGCTGGGGCCACGCCCCCAGGCCCCCGGCCTGTGCCCACCCACCACCCGTCTCGGTAAGCCGAAAAGCCAGGTGGATGCCCGGCCTCCTGCGGGCCCCGCCCCCAGGAGGCCGGGGTCATCCCAAAGCCGAGACCTTGTCCCGGTAGGTGCGGGCCGGGGCCGCGTCCTTGTACGGCTCCAGCCTGCGTTCGAAGTCCCGCACGTACTCCAGCGCCCGAACGGACCGCATCTCCGCCGCCTGCCCCGCGGCCTCCGCGGCAAGCTGGCAGGCCTGGTCGAGCTCGCCGAGGCCGAGCCGCGCGGAGGCGAGCACGACCCGGCAGAACAGCCGGCTGCGGGCGTGCGCGGCGGGCCGCAGCTGGAGTGAGCGTTCGGCGTGCTGGGCGGCCGCCCGGAACTGCTGGAGGTCCCGGTGGCAGTGCCCGAACTCGTCGGCCAGCTGCGCCTCGTCGAAGAAGCGCGCCCAGTGCGGCACCTCGTCGCCGGACTTGGCCGCCTCCAGCGCCCGTTCGGCGCGGACGAGCGCGGCGGTGGAGGCGCGTACCTCGCCGAGCACGCCGTGCCCGCGCGCCTCCGCCGAGTGCAGCAGCGACTGCACGACGGGCGGGGCGCCGGTCCCGACGCCCTGCTGGGCCACCCGCGCGAGCTGTACGGCCTCGCGCCCGTGGCCGAGGTAGACGGCCTGGCGGCTCATGGTGACGAGGACGAAGGAGCCGTACGCCCGGTCCCCGGCCGCCTGGGAGAGGCGCAGGGCCTGGACGAAGTAGCGCTGCGCCAGGCCGTGCGCGGCGATGTCGAAGGAGGTCCAGCCCGCGAGGCGGGTCAGGTCGGCGGCCGCGCCGAACAGCCGGCGGCCGGTCTGCTCGCCGTAGGAGCCGCGCAGCATCGGCTCGCACTCGTGCTCCAGGTAGCGCACGAGGGCCTGGCGGGCGTGACCGCCGCCGTACCGGTCGTCGAGGGTGCGGAAGAGCTCGCCGACCGAGCGGAGCGCGGAGATGTCTCCGCCGGTGACCCGCTGCCCGAGGACCCGTTCACTGCCCTGGCCGCCACTTCCCTGGCCGCGCTGCCGGGGCACGGCCGCGGGACCGGGCGTCACCGGGGCGGGCACCGGCCCGGGATGGGGATGCGCGGACGCGAGCTGCTGGGCAGCGGTGGGCCGCGGGGCCGGGCGGCTCTGGACGGGCACCCGGGCGGCCGGCTCGCTGCGGGCGACCTTCTCGTCGGCCCGCCCGATCAGCCAGTCGCGGCTGGGCACGACGAGCCCGGCGGGCGTGAAGGCGATCCTGCGGAGCTCGGCATGGCTGCCGGAGTCCTTGCGCCAGAGCCCGCCGACGATGTCGATGGCCTCCTCGGGGCTGCCGGCGAACTCCAGGCCCGCGTAGACGGGAGCGCAGGCGTCCAGGCCGAGATCCTGGGCGGTGAGACGGCGGCCCAGGCGCCGGGTGAAGACCTCGGCGATGAGCGCGGGGGTGGTACCCCGGGGCTGCTGCCCGCGCAGCCACCGGGTGACGGATGTCTTGTCGTATCTGAGGTCCAGCCCGTGCTCGAGGCCGAGCTGATCGACGCGACGGGCCAGTCCCGCGTTGGAGAAGCCCGCTTCTGCGATGAGCGCGGCGAGCTGGCGGTTGGGAGTGCGCTGCGCGGGTCGTTCCGTCATCTGCGGTGCGGTCTCCTGCCTGCCGGGCCTTTGACGTGCCCGGATGAAGTGCCTGCTGCTGTGAGCAGCCCGTTTGGCCTCGTGAACGGCGCGAATGTAGCGGAGCGTAAGCAGGCGGTCGCAGATCTCGACGTTCATTCATCCGATCGTGTGAGGATTGACCCCGGGGCTGACGCGGAGCGCGCGGACGTACAGTGGCTTGGGCGCGTGACGCGCCTGACGACTTTCCAGGGAGGCGCTTGCCGTGAGCGAGCTGCGGTTCGTCCGGATGGGGTTCGGCGGGGACGCCGTCGAGTACCAGGAGGCGTGGGACGAGCAACGCCGCGTGCACGCGGCGCGGTTCACCGACGAGGTTCCGGACACCGTGCTGCTGCTGGAGCATCCCCCGGTGTACACGGCGGGCCGGCGCACTGCCGATGACGAGCGCCCCCTTGACGGCACCCCGGTCGTGGACGTGGACCGCGGCGGCAAGATCACCTGGCACGGACCGGGACAGCTGGTGGGCTACCCGATCCTGAAGCTGCCCCGGCCGGTGGACGTCGTCGCCCACGTGCGGCGACTGGAGGACGCCCTGATCCGGGTGTGTGCGGAGTTCGGTCTCGAGACGTCCCGGGTCGAGGGCCGGAGCGGGGTGTGGGTGCTCGGCGATCCGGTGGAGCAGCGCCCGTCGCCCGGCGGGCTGTCGCTGGACCTCGACCCCCGGCTCATGGACGAGGAGTTCGATCCGCGGCTGAACGGCCCGGAGTACGCCCCCTCCAACGCGGGTCAGCGGCGCGAGGACCGCAAGATCGCGGCGATCGGGATCAGGGTCGCCAAGGGCGTGACGATGCACGGCTTCGCGCTCAACGTGAACCCGGACAACAAGTGGTTCGACCGGATCATCCCGTGCGGGATCCGGGACGCGGGCGTGGCCTCGCTGGCGAACGAGCTGGGCCGGGACGTCACGATCGACGAGGTGCTTCCGGTGGTGGAGCGACACCTGAAGGACGTCCTCGAGCACGCGGAACCCAGGCCGCGGGAGATCGAGAAGGCGACCGTCTGACCGGGAATGGGCCCCTCGGCTCCGAGGTTGGCCTCACAGCAGGACCCGAAAATCACGGGCGTACCCTGGTGTACGCCGAAGAATCGAAAGTCTAAGCAGACAGGCAGGGAGCCGACGTGTCCGCAGTCGCACCCGACGGACGCAAGATGCTGCGCCTGGAGGTCCGCAACAGCCAGACCCCCATCGAGCGCAAGCCCGAGTGGATCAAGACCCGGGCGAAAATGGGTCCCGAGTACACGAAGATGCAGAACCTCGTGAAGAGCGAGGGGCTGCACACCGTGTGCCAGGAAGCCGGCTGTCCCAACATCTACGAGTGCTGGGAAGACCGTGAGGCCACCTTCCTCATCGGCGGCGACCAGTGCACCCGGCGCTGCGACTTCTGCCAGATCGACACCGGCAAGCCCGAGGCGCTGGACCGCGACGAGCCGCGGCGCGTCGGCGAGTCCGTCGTCACGATGGACCTGAACTACGCCACCATCACCGGCGTGGCGCGCGACGACCTGGAGGACGGCGGGGCGTGGCTCTACGCCGAGACCGTCCGGCAGATCCACCGGCAGACCGCCGAGCGGGAGGCCGGGCGCACCAAGGTGGAGCTGCTCGCCCCCGACTTCAACGCCGTCCCGGAGCAGCTCGCGGAGGTTTTCTCCGCGCGGCCCGAGGTCTTCGCGCACAACGTCGAGACCGTTCCGCGGATCTTCAAGCGGATCCGGCCCGGCTTCCGTTACGAGCGTTCGCTGGCCGTCATCACGGCCGCCCGTGACTACGGGCTCGTCACCAAGTCGAACCTGATCCTCGGCATGGGTGAGACGCGCGAGGAGGTCGGCGAGGCGCTCCGGCAGCTGCACGACGCCGGCTGCGAGCTGGTCACCATCACGCAGTACCTGCGGCCCTCCGTGCGTCACCACCCGGTGGAGCGCTGGGTCAAGCCGCACGAGTTCGTGGAGCTGAAGGAGGAGGCCGAGCAGATCGGCTTCTCCGGCGTGATGTCGGGCCCGCTGGTACGGTCCTCCTACCGTGCCGGGCGGCTGTACCGGATGGCCGTCGAGAAGCGTGGGGCGTACATCGCCTCGCAGGCCGTCTGACGCGACGTCAGCGCCCTTGCCACGTACGGCCTCGGGCCGAGTGTGTGAATTCGCGCACAAGATGCTACTCGTCAGTAATGACCGATTCGACGCGGCTCCGGCCGTCCTCGCAGATGAGGGCGTACGCCGGGGCCGCGTCAGCGTTTCGGCCCTGCGCATCAAGGCTTCATTCGTGTTTGACCGGTCGGTCACGCCCTGGTAACACCAAACAGTGACGCTGGTATCACTTCACGTGGAACACAGCCCCGCACACAGCCCCGTACCCGAAGCCGTCCGAGGGGGACACCCACCATGCAGGCCGCGCCCGTTCGCGCCACCGCGATCCCGACCTTCAGCACCGCACTGCGCGCCGTCGAGTCGCTGCTCATGAGCAGCGGCCAGCGCACCGCCCGCCGCAACGCCTGGACCTCCGTGCTGGAGGACCGCCGTCGCGCCAAGGACCGGGTCGAGGCGCAGCGCGTCCTCGAGGCGGTCACCTCCGTCCGCCCCTGACCCGCCCCCTCCCCCACCTCACCTCCTGCCGTCGTAGGCGCTTGTGAGGCCACGTAGACTTCGTGGCATGGCGAGAAGTGACAGCGCGGCGGACGCCGCCAACCCCGGGCGACTGAAGCAAGTCGCCCTGACGTTCAAGATGACCCGTAAGGCCGACAAGACGATCGGTTTCGTCCTCGCGGGTGTCTTCCTCATCACGTTCGGCGTCTTTCTCGCGATCGGT
The DNA here is from genome assembly GCF_042737375.1 of Streptomyces sp. NPDC060000. Lineage (NCBI taxonomy): Bacteria > Bacillati > Actinomycetota > Actinomycetes > Kitasatosporales > Streptomycetaceae > Streptomyces > Streptomyces sp. NPDC060000. The sequence goes on along the minus strand of NZ_JBHWUU010000097.1, from coordinate 18,505 downwards.
TTCCTGATCGGCCACCCGGTCTACCTGGGCATCCTGGGCTTCCTGCTCGCCTTCCTCGCGACGGCGATCGTGTTCGGGCGCCGGGCCGAGCGGGCCGCCTTCGGTCAGATGGAGGGCCAGCCGGGCGCGGCCGCGGCCGTCCTGGACAACGTCGGCCGGGGCTGGACGACGACCCCCGCGGTCGCGATGAACCGCAGCCAGGACGTGGTGCACCGGGCCGTCGGCAAGGCCGGCATCGTCCTGGTCGCCGAGGGCAACCCGAACCGGGTGAAGAGCCTGCTGGCCGCCGAGAAGAAGAAGATGAACCGCATCGTCGCGGACGTGCCGGTGTACGACGTGATCGTCGGCACGGGCGAGGGCCAGGTCGAGCTGAAGAAGCTGCGCACCACCCTCCTGAAGTACCCGCGGGTCCTGGCCGGGCCGCAGGTGACCGCCACCAACGACCGGCTGCGCGCCATGGGCGACCTGATGAGCAACATGCCGCTGCCGAAGGGCCCGATGCCGAAGGGCATGCGCCTGCCGAAGGGCGGCGGCGGCAAGGCCCGCTGAGCCGCTCTCCCCGCGCCACCGTCACGAAGGGGCGCCCGGATCACTCCGGGCGCCCCTTCGTCGTACCGCCGGTGCGTGTGGCCACGGCATGGGGCCACGGCGTGAGGCCGGCGCGTGTGCGGGTCTCAGATCCGTACTTCCACCGTACGGGCCAGCCGGTCGTGCAGGCCGCGGCCGTCGCGGTCCCAGACCAGGGCCGGGACGGCGAGGCAGAGCAGGACCGTGCGCACCGCGGAGCGCAGGGGGCTGACGGTGCCGGTCTCGACGGAGACCACGCGCAGGCCGAAGAGGCGCTTGCCCGGGGTGAAGCCGACCGTGCCGACGGTCAGGAGGCTCATCACGAGGAAGATCAGCAGGGCCCAGTTGCTGGTGGCGGGCCGGTAGCCGTCAGTGATCAAGCTGTATGCGATCAAGACGCCGAGGCCCCAGTCCACCGCCAGGGCGCCGAGCCGCCGGCCGGGGCGGGCGATCGAGCCCGGTCCCTCCTCCGGCAGACCGAGCTGTTCGCCCCGGTATCCGAAGTCGACACCGGCTTCCTCAGCGGCCGCGCGGGGCCCCGACAGCCACGAGCCGATTGCATCCCTGTTGTCCACCCGACCACGGTACTGCGCCCGTTTCGCGATACGGACAGGTGGGGTACACCGGGCAGCGTCCGGTTAACTTGTGCGAAACAAATGGGTCACGCCCGAGAAATCACCCGTCCCTAGGGTCGACGACAGCGTGTGCCACCGCACTGGCCGCACGAACGAACTACCACCCCGGCTCGACGGCCGGGAGTAGGAGGAGCTGGATGTTCCAGAACGCCGACGAGGCCAAGAAGTTCATCGCTGACGAGGACGTCAAGTTCGTCGACGTCCGCTTCTGCGACCTGCCGGGCGTCATGCAGCACTTCACGCTGCCCGTCGAGGCGTTCGACCCGGACGAGGAGCTCGCCTTCGACGGCTCGTCGATCCGCGGCTTCCAGGCCATCCACGAGTCCGACATGGCGCTGCGCGCCGACCTGTCGACCTCGCGCGTGGACCCGTTCCGCCGTGACAAGACGCTGAACATCAACTTCTTCATCCACGACCCGATCACGGGCGAGCAGTACTCCCGTGACCCGCGCAACGTGGCGAAGAAGGCCGAGGCGTACCTGGCGTCGACCGGTATCGCCGACACCGCGTACTTCGGCCCCGAGGCCGAGTTCTACGTCTTCGACAGCGTGCGCTTCCAGACCTCGGCGAACGAGTCCTTCTACCACATCGACTCCGAGGCCGGCGCCTGGAACACCGGTGCGGTCGAGAACAACCGCGGGTACAAGGTCCGCTACAAGGGCGGCTACTTCCCGACCCCGCCGGTCGACCACTTCGCCGACCTGCGTGCGGAGATCTCCCTGGAGCTGGCCGCGTCCGGCCTCCAGGTCGAGCGCCAGCACCACGAGGTGGGCACCGCCGGCCAGGCCGAGATCAACTACAAGTTCAACACGCTGCTCGCCGCGGCCGACGACCTCCAGCTCTTCAAGTACATCGTGAAGAACGTCGCCTGGCGCAACGGCAAGACCGCGACCTTCATGCCGAAGCCGATCTTCGGTGACAACGGCTCGGGCATGCACGTCCACCAGTCGCTGTGGACCGGCGGTTCCCCGCTGTTCTACGACGAGGCCGGTTACGCGGGCCTGTCGGACATGGCCCGCTACTACATCGGCGGCATCCTCAAGCACGCCCCGTCGCTGCTGGCCTTCACCAACCCGACGGTGAACTCCTACCACCGTCTGGTCCCGGGCTTCGAGGCGCCGGTCAACCTGGTGTACTCGCAGCGCAACCGCTCGGCCGCGATGCGTATCCCGATCACGGGCTCGAACCCGAAGGCCAAGCGCGTCGAGTTCCGCGCGCCCGACTCCTCCGGCAACCCGTACCTGGCGTTCTCCGCCCTGCTGCTCGCGGGCCTGGACGGCATCAAGAACAAGATCGAGCCGGCCGAGCCGATCGACAAGGACCTCTACGAGCTGGCCCCCGAGGAGCACGCGGGTGTCGCGCAGGTCCCGACCTCACTCCCGGCCGTCCTGGACCGCCTCGAGGCGGACCACGAGTTCCTGCTCGCCGGCGACGTCTTCACGTCCGACCTGATCGAGACGTGGATCGACTACAAGCGCACCAACGAGATCGCCCCGCTCCAGCTGCGTCCGCACCCGCACGAGTTCGAGCTCTACTTCGACGTGTGACCGGACCCGGGCCGGCAGGCCCGTGAAACACCGGCCCTGTGAGCCAGCGGTTCTGTGAGCCAGCGCTCTGCGGGCCGTGTCGACGCCCCCGTTCCTGTTTCTCAGGACGGGGGCGTCGTCGTATGGTTTTCTGGCACTGCTGTTCGACGAGGAGGCCTCGGCAGAGGCGACGGGGGAGATACGGGGATGCCCGGACAGGACGACGCGGAGCGGGAGTTCGACCTCAGGTGGGCGGACGGCGCGACGCACAAGGAGCCCTCGGCGCGGGCCCGGATGCTGGCCGCCCGCTGGAGGGAGAACCCACCGGAACCGGTCCCGTTCCGCGGCGACCCGGACCGGGTGGCATCTCCCCGGTCGTCATGGATGTCGACGGCACTGGTACTGGGCTGCGTGGCCGCGGTGATCCTCCTGCTGGGGTACGCGCGGTTCCGGGCGCCGTACTAGCCGTACCAGGGCGGCGGCGGGGTGCTGCCCTGGCCCCGCCGGTGCTCGCGGCCGGCCCCTGCCCCGCCGTGCTCGCGGCCGGCTGTCATAGGACCTTTTGCTCCTCCTAGGACCGTTCGGAACCCCTTCATGGGGGTGGCGCGGTGCACACTTGCAGTGGGACGAGTGCCTGACTGCGGGGTGATGCAGATGCAGAGCCGTTTCCGGAGCGACCGGCGGTTGACCGTGCGGATGACGGTCACGCTGTTCCTGCTCGGATTGCTGTACGTGGCGTTCATCGCCGCGCTGGTCGTGCTGCTGAAGTCGTGGGTGCTGGTCGTGGTGGTCGCGGCGGCGATGCTGGGCGCGCAGTACTGGTTCTCCGACCGGGTCGCGCTGTTCGCGATGCGCGGGCGGGTGGTGGAACGCGAGGAGTATCCCGGGCTGCATGCCGTGATCGACCGGCTGTGCGCGATCGCGGACATGCCCAAGCCGGTGGTCGCCGTCTCGGAGATGGGCATGCCGAACGCGTTCGCGACGGGGCGCAATCCCGACCACGCGGTGGTGTGTGTGACGACGGGGCTGCTGGGGCGGCTGGAGCCGGCCGAGCTGGAGGGTGTGCTCGCGCACGAGCTGTCGCATGTGGCGCACAAGGACGTGGCGGTGATCACGGTCGCGTCGTTCCTGGGTGTGATCGCGGGGCTGATCGTGCGGTTCGCGTTCTACTCGCAGGTGTTCGGCGGCGCGCGCCGGGACCAGAACACCGCCATCGTGTTCGCCGCCGTGATGGGCGTCGCGGCGGCCGTGTACGCGATCAGTTTCCTCCTCATCCGGGCGCTGTCCCGGTACCGGGAACTGGCGGCTGACCGGGCGGCGGCGCAGCTGACCGGCCGTCCCTCGGCGCTGGCCTCCGCGCTGACGAAGGTCTCCGGCGACCTGGCCCGGATCCCGACGAAGGATCTGCGGACGGTCCAGGCGTTCAACGCCTTCTACTTCACTCCGGCGCTGGGCGCCGAGCCCGGGGTGGCGGCGCTGTTCTCGACCCATCCGAGCCTGGAGCAGCGGCTGGAGCAGTTGGGGCGGATCTCCGCCGAGCTGGGCGAGGCGGCCACTCCGGGGCAGGCGGGCTGATCATGGGGCTGCTGGACATCCTGCTCGGCCGGACCAGGCCGGTCGTGCCCGACCTGGACCAGTTGTTCGCGCTGCCCTCGGCGGCGGTGACGCTGGAGGCGGCGGCCGGGTTCACCGCGACCGGGCAGGGTGCCGTGTGCTTCGCGACCGTCGAGGGCTCGGCCTTCGAGCAGACGCACCGCGAGGTTCAGGCCCTCCTCGACGCGGACACCGAGCGCACCGGGCCCCCGGTGCGGCTGGTCCGGGACGACTACGGCTACTCCTGGCTGGTCTCGCAGCGCGCCCCCGACCAGTTGCCGCTGCTGGTCAACGATCTGCACGCGGTGAACAGCGCGATGGAGGTCAACGGTTTCGGGCCTCAACTGCTCTGCTCCCTCGCCGGGTTCGAGGAGCAGGGGGGTGCGAAGGAGGCGGCGGGCGGGCGGCGGCTGGCGCTCGTGTACCTGTACAAACGGGGGTCGTTCTACCCGTTCGCGCCGCTGCCCGGTCCGGGGCAGCGGCGCGACAGCGCGCTGGAGTTGCAGGTGCGGGCCGCTCTCGCGAGCGACCTGCGGATCGAGCAGGACCTGAGCCGCTGGTTCCCGGTGTGGGGAGCCCCCGGCCTGTAGGCGGATCCGCCCAGCCCGCGGGCCGATCCGCCCGGCGGCCCTACCTGCCGCGCTCGCGCTCCTGACGGCGCGACTCCAGTGGGCGCTCGCGACGGTAGCGGCGCTCCCACCTGGCCTGCTTGTCACGGCGGTCGCGGTACGCCTTGTACGACGTCGGCGCCGACGGCGCGCTCGGCGCGGGGCCGGGCCCGGACCCGGCGGACGACGCTGACGAGTCGAGTCCGTACCGCACATACAGGAACAGCACGCCGGCCGCGGCGAGCCAGTAGAGCGGGTTGCCGAATCCCAGGACCACCAGGACGACGGCCCCGGAGAGAACGACGGTGCCCATGGTGTACCTCCTTCCTGGGCAGGGACGGTGACTGAGCGTTGTGGTGGGGGTGGGTTGACGCCTCCAGCGTACGGAAACCGTCACTCACCGTGCATCTCCTTTTCGTGAGCCCGGAGACGGGCGGCGCGACGGGCGCCGTGAGTGAATGGGGAACATGAGCGATCTGTCTCCCTTCACGCACGAGTTCGACGGTGAACAGCTCAGCGGGGTGCACGGCGGCGGGGTCACGGGAACGGTCACCGCCGTTCTGCTGCACGGCGCCGGCGGCGGCAGCAAGGAGCGACTGCTTCCGCTGGCCCGGGAGTTCACGCTCCACGGCTGCCGCGCCCTCGCCCTGGACTTCTCCGGACACGGCGAAAGCAGCGGCGCGCTGAGCGAGTTGAGCCTGCGTCGGCGCTTCGAGCAGGCGGTCTCCGTGATCGACGCGTATGTGCCCGCGGACGGGCCGCTGGTGCTCGTCGGGTTCAGCATGAGCGGGCAGACGGTGGCGGACCTCGCCGCGTTCTACGGCGGCCGCGTGACGGCCCTGGGACTGTGCGCGCCCGCCGTCTACGCGGCCCGGGCGTGGGACGTGCCGTTCGGGGAGGGGGACGGGGAGTTCAGCGCCGTCATCCGCAGTCCCGGGAGCTGGCGGGAGGCGCCCGCGCTCGACGTGCTGAGGGCGTACGAGGGCCGTGCGGTGCTCGCCGTGCCGGGCACGGACACCGTGATCCCGCCGCAGGTGACCGAGGCGGTGCAGGACGCGCTCGCCGCCCGCGCCCGGTACACGCGGTTCGAACTGCCTGCCGCGGGCCACCAGTTGGGCCTGTGGTTCCGGGACCACGCGGATGACCGGCGTGCGTTCGTGACCGCCGTGCTGACCGGCCGGGGCGGGCGTGGGCGGACGGCGGTGCACTCCTGACCGGCCGGGTGGCCTCCGGTCGTCAGACGCCCGGCGCCGCGCGCACCACGCCCGCCGCCACCGCCGCGCCCAGCGCGGCGTGGTCGGCGGTGGTCCGGTCGGCGTAGGCCAGGGCGAAGTCGGCGACGGCGCGTTCGAAGGTGTCGGCGCCGCCCAGGTAGCCGGCGATGGCGATACGGTCGCCGGAACGGGCATGAGCGCGGGCCAGGGCGGTGCCGCACAGCCGGGCATATGCCGTGAGGTCGGCCGGGGACATCCCGGCGACGCCCGCGGAGCCCTTCAGATCGCGCAGCTGACGCCAGTAGAAGGCGCGGCCCTGCGGCCCGGTCATCCAGCCCAGGAAGACGTCGCCGGCGGCCTGGAGCAGCCGCTGCCCGGCGACGACCCGGTGGCCGGGATGGACGTAGGGGCCGGTCGGCAGGTGCTCCTCCAGGACGGACGCGCGGGCCTCCTTGATCTGGAGGAGCAGCGGATCGTCGGTGTCGCGCCCGGCCAGCAGCACGATGAAGCAGCGGGTGCCGACGCTGCCGACGCCGACGACCTTGCGGGCGGCGTCGACGAAGCGGTAGCGGTCCAGCAGCAGACGGGCCTCCCCGGCGAGGGTGGAGCGGTAGTCGCTGAAGATCTTGCGCAGCGCGGCGCTGTCGGAGGCGCCGGCGGGTTCGATCAGCGGTGGGTCGTGGATGATGCGGCGGCGCCCGTCGACGACCTCCGTGAGCTTGTGCAGGGCCTGGAGGCTGGTGCGGCGGCGGGCGCGGGTGAGGCTGGCCTCGGCCCGCCCGCGCTGCCGGGCGGAACGCAGCAGGGGCAGGAGCCGTTCGGCGTCGAGGCGCTCGTGCCAGACGGCGAGCTCGTCGAGCCGGGACAGCCGCCGCATGGCGGTGCGGTAGGCGGCCACGGCCTCCAGCGCGGCACGGCGCGCCTTCGGCTCGGGGTGCCCGTTCTCGCGGGCGGCCAGGGCGGCGGAGGCGGCGAGCCGTTTGACGTCCCACTCGAAGGGGCCGGGGAACGTCTCGTCGAAGTCGTTGAGGTCGAAGAGCAGCCCCCGGTCCGGGGAGGCGTACAACCCGAAGTTCAGCAGATGGGCGTCGCCGCACAGCTGCACGGTCAGCCCGGTGTGCGGCAGCGCCGCCAGATCGGCGGCCATGACGGCGGCCGAGCCGCGCAGGAACGCGAAGGGCGAGGCGGCCATCCGCCCGTACCGGATCGGCAGCAGCTCGGGCAGCCGGTCCCGGCCCTGCCGTTCCAGCACGGCTACCGGATCGGGCCGGTCGACGGCCGGGATCCAGGCGGCGTGGGCGGAACGGGGGACGCGCCTACGGGCGTCCCTGCCTCGCCGGGCACGCTCGGCGGGGGTGGTCATGCGCGTCGTCTCCGCACCACATCGCCTCCGGATCTCGACACTTCCCGGCACTTCCCGCGGCACTTCCCGGCCCCTTGTTCGCAGTGAAGAACGGGAGGAGGCCGACCGCATGCCGGGTACGTCGAACGGGTGACACCCGGCGGCCCGGACGGCCATGGAATGCCATCGGGCGGCTGCGGGTGTCATGCGATGCGGGACCCGATTGTCAGTGGTGTCGGGGAGGATGCGGAGCGGGACGAGTGCCGGACGGCGACGAGGCGACCGGGCGTGGACGGGTGGAGGCCGGGATGAGTGACGGGGCGCGGTACATCGGTGTGGCGGAGCGGCGGGCGCGGCTGGCCCTGCGGCACCGGCTGGACCCGGCCGCACGGGTCGCGACACCCGAGGCGGTGGCCGACGCGCTCCTCGCCCTGCACGGCTCGGACCCGGCGACGGTGTATCTGGCGGTCGGCGCCCGCCTCGCCGACCCGGCGGCCACCGTGCCGGAGACCGACCGGGCGCTCTACGCGGACCGGACCCTCGTCCGGATGCACGGCATGCGGCACACCGTCTTCGTGTTCCCGACGCGGTCCACGGCGGTCGTGCACGCCTCGACCGGCCTCACGGTCGCCGCGCGGGAACGGGCCTCCCTGGTGAAGGACATGGCGAAGGCCGGCGCGCCGGACGCGGCCTGGCTGAAGGAGGTCGAGGAGTCGGCGCTGGCCGCGCTGGCCCGGCTCGGCCAGGCGACCGCGGCCCAACTGGCCCGCGAGGAACCGCGCCTGCGCGAGCAGTTCGTGTACGCGGCGGGCAAGCGCTACGAGGGCGTCCACACCGTGGTGACGCGACTGCTGAGGGTGCTGGGGGTGGAGGGCAAGGTGGTCAGAGGGCGCCCTCTGGGCTCGTGGACGTCGAGCCAGTTCCGCTGGGCCCTCGCCCCCGAGCACGCCGAACTCCCGGTGGCGCAGGCCCAGTCGGAGCTGCTGCGGCACTGGCTGAGAGCGTGCGGCCCGGCCACGGAGGCCGACCTGAAGTGGTGGACGGGCTGGCGGGTGACGGACGTCCGCCGGGCGCTGACGGCGATCGGGGCGCGGGCGGTGACGCTGGACGAGGGGACGGGGTACGTCGTCGAGGACGACGTGGACGCCGTGCCCGCCCCGACGCGGCCGTGGGCGGCCCTGCTGCCCGGTCTCGACCCGACGGCGATGGGCTGGCAGGGCCGTGACTGGTATCTGGCCCCGGAGCTGCGCCCGCACCTGTTCGACTACAGCGGGAACGTGGGCCCGACGGTGTGGTGGAACGGGCGCGTGGTGGGGGGTTGGGCCCAGCGGGCCGACGGCGAGATCGTGTGGCGGATCCTCGCCGGCGAAGGCACGGGCGACGGCGAGGGCCTGGGCGGTGAGGCGAAGGCGGCGATCGAGGCCGAGGCCGCGCGGTTGGGCGCATGGCTGGGGGCGACCCGGGTGACGCCCAGGTTCCGGACGCCGATGGAGAAGGAACTGGTGAGCTGACCGCTCCGCCACCGGTGCGGCCGCCGTCGGCGCGGGACACGGGACTCAGGCGTAAGACCCCGGTGCACCGGCACCCGGCAGCGGCGCCGGGAGCCGTCACGAGCGACGGCACCCGGCGTCCGCATCAGCGGCTGTACCGCAGCAGCGCCCGCACCATGTGGCACGTCGTGTCCGACGGCGCATGCACGCCGATCAGCTCCGCCGTGCTGCGGATCTTCTCGTTGCGGGCCTGGTTCGGCATATACACGCCCAGGTCGAGCAGAGCGATGGCCAGGCGCATCGCCTTGAGGCGACGGTTGTGCGTGGCGTACCACTCGCGCGGTCGCCCGGGCGGCAACGGCCGCTTCTCGACGGGCACATAGGGCAGATCGAGCTGGACGGAACGCTTCGCGGTGGACTGGGTCGGCAACGGCTTCGGCTTCAGTGCGGCAGCGGGCACAGGCATCCTCCTGTCGCGGTCAGGGCCCGGTCGGAACCTCCGGCGAACCCTCGAACACTGCTTCTATTCTACTGCCCGCCACTGACAAACGCCCCTGATCACAAGGGCTTTCGCCGCCTTCGAGCCGTTACCGTGTGCGGCATGGAGATCTGGATCAACCCCGCCTGTTCCAAGTGCCGCGGCGCCCTCACACTCCTCGACGCCGAGGGCGCCGACTACACCGTCCGCCGCTACCTCGAGGACGTGCCGAGCGAGGACGAGATCAGGGCCGTACTCGACCGCCTGGACCTGGAACCGTGGGACATCACCCGCACCCAGGAGGCCGCGGCCGGGGAACTCGGCCTGAAGGAGTGGGCGCGGGACGCGAGCGCCCGCGACCGCTGGATCACCGCACTCGCCACGCACCCCCGGCTCATCCAGCGCCCCATCATCACGGCGGACGACGGTACGGCCCTGGTGGCCCGCACGGACGAGGCCGTCCGGGACGCCGCGTCACGCCGGGGACAATAGCGTTGTGACGCACACCACTTCGATTGTCTCCGGTGGCCGCTGAGTAGCTTCGTTCGGTATCTCGTACATAGCGACGTACGCTCCCCTATCCCTCAGGAGGCGCGCATGTCGCGCAGGAGAACTCTCGGCACGAAGAAGAAGGTCGCGCTGCTCGTCAGCGCCGTGGCGGTGGCGGGCGCCGGGGCCTTCGCACTGGCTTCCACCTCGAACGCCGCACAGAGCCCGCAGAACGCCAAGACGCTGTCCGCCGGAGACTCGACGGTCTGCGCGGGGCTGGCCACGGCCCTCGGCAACAACGAGAAGTTCATCGAGGGCCAGAAGGCCGGCCCGGACGCGCAGTCCACGGCCCGGATCGCCAACCGTGAGGCGGTCATCGCGCAGATCAAGGTCCAGCAGCAGGCGTCCGGCTGCGTCGTTGGGGAGTCGGCTCAGGACTCCCAGGCGACACAGCCTTCGCAGGCCGCTTCCGCTCCCGCGGCCTCCGCGCCGGCCGCGTCCGCACCGGCCGGAAACACGGGCAACGCGGGAAACACGGGCGACACGGGAAACGGCGGCGGTGCCGCCTCCGGCCAGCAGGTCTGCAACGGTTCCACGGTCACGCTCTCCGGCGAGGGCGGTGCCCCGGCCGCGTCGAGTAACCAGTTCCCGGCGGGGACCAGGCTGAAGGTCACCAACCTGGACAACAACAAGTCCACGACCGTCGAGGTGACCTCGGTCTCCGGCAGCTGTGCCCTGCTCAACAACGCGGCCTTCGAACAGGTCCGTGAGCCCGGCAAGTTCCTGATCCGCCGGGCCCTGATCGAGAAGGTGGGGTGAGACCCGGCCGCCGTGCTCCGCGGTGAGCCGGCGGCCCCCTCCGGAACACCTCGTACGTCACAGGTCCCGCTGCTCGCGGCCACGAGCAGCGGGACCGACGCGTTCGGGACCTGCGCCGCCGCATCGCATACGAGCCACCGCCCGCCCTCGCACCCTGCGCCTCGCCCGCCCTCACGCCGTGAGCCGCACCACAGAACCACCAGGTAACACGGGGTTCACATTCGAGCAATGATCGGGAAATCGCCTGTTGACAAGCTGCCGGGCAAACAGGCGGCGCCCCAGTGCCGCAGCGCCGCAGCACCCGCAAGTGCGTCAGACACACCCCGAAGGAAGTGGCCCGTGACCTTCAAGGCTGAGTACATCTGGATCGACGGCACCCAGCCGACGGCGAAGCTCCGTTCCAAGACGAAGATCATCGCGGGCGAGCCCGCCGGTCTGGACGCGCTGGGAATCTGGGGCTTCGACGGGTCCTCCACGAACCAGGCCGAGGGGCACTCCTCGGACCGTGTCCTCAAGCCGGTCTTCACCTGCCCCGACCCGATCCGCGGCGGCGACGACATCCTCGTCCTGTGCGAGGTCCTCAACATCGACCTGACGCCGCACGAGTCCAACACGCGTGCCGCGCTCACCGAGGTCTCCGCCAAGTTCGCCGGGCAGGAGCCGATCTTCGGCATCGAGCAGGAGTACACCTTCTTCCAGGACGGTTACCCGCTCGGCTTCCCCAAGGGCGGCTTCCCGGCTCCGCAGGGCGGCTACTACTGCGGTGTCGGCGCGGACGAGATCTTCGGCCGTGAGGTCGTCGAGGCGCACCTGGACAACTGTCTGGCCGCCGGTCTCGCGATCTCCGGCATCAACGCCGAGGTCATGCCCGGCCAGTGGGAGTTCCAGGTCGGCCCGGTCTCCCCGCTGGAGGTCTCCGACCACCTGTGGGTGGCCCGCTGGCTGCTCTACCGCACCGCCGAGGACTTCGGCGTCTCCGCCACCCTCGACCCGAAGCCGGTCAAGGGCGACTGGAACGGCGCCGGCGCGCACACCAACTTCTCCACCAAGGCGATGCGCGAGGGCTACGACGCCATCATCACCGCGTGCGAATCGCTCGGTGAGGGATCGAAGCCGCTGGACCACGTCAAGCACTACGGCGCCGGCATCGACGACCGTCTGACGGGTCTGCACGAGACCGCCCCGTGGAACGAGTACTCCTACGGCGTCTCCGACCGTGGCGCCTCGGTCCGTATCCCGTGGCAGGTCGAGCAGGACGGCAAGGGCTACATCGAGGACCGCCGTCCGAACGCCAACGTCGACCCGTACCTGGTGACGCGTCTGATCGTCGACACCTGCTGCTCGGCACTGGAGAAGGCCGGCCAGGTCTGATCCCCGGTTCTCTCCGTGAGGGGCGCCCGCCGTTTCGGTGGGCGCCCCTCACGCGTGTCCGCGCTGTCACGGCGCCCTGGGGCACGCAACGACGTCGACTTCACGCCAGGAGGCGTCCAAGCTGTGAGAGGAGGCTCCTGTTACGGGCGGGTGTCTGCTTCAATGGGGCCATGGCCAGTTTCCAGAAGTGCACCGCGACGGGTCGCCATGACCTCGAGCCCTTCTGGCCTTCCCGTCAGCACCATGACTTCGACCGGGTGTGTTGCCGCGCGATGAACGCGCCGGCCCTCTAAAGCCGTACACCCCGGCCTTCGGCCAGCGCGCACGACGTACGTCCTCGACGAGCCCGACCACGAACCGCGGCCGTCGTCCTCCCCGACGAACTTCTCGCGCGAAAGAGCTGACCTCTCATGGCGACCACTCGTTCTCTCTCCTCCGCCCCCAGCCTCAGCCCCTCGTCCGCCCCGGCCCGGCACCGTCTGCGATCCGTGGACCGGGACGAGGTGGTCGACGTCGCTGACTTCCTGCCGCCGGGCGCGACCTGGCTGCCCGCTCCCCCGCACACCCTGCCGACCCTGCCGGGCCAGCCGCCGATGATCGGCTACCTGGTGCTCGTCCCGGCCGACCAGCAACCGCCGTTCCTGCCGGTGGCGGTGCCGGACCGGCCGGCGGCCGACGAGGCCGTCGAGGCCGAGGCCGCCGGGCGCCCGCTCGTGCGGATCGACCCCGTGCAGCGCACCGCCGCCGTGGACGGGCAGGAACTCGACCTCACCTACCTGGAGTTCGAGCTGCTCGCGCACCTCGTCGCGTATCCGAACCGGGTGCACACCCGCGACCAGCTCGTCACCACTGTGTGGGGCTACGGCCACGTGGGCGACGGCCGCACGGTCGACGTCCACATCGCCCGGCTGCGCCGCAAGCTGGGCGCGCAGCACCGCCAGTCGATCCAGACGGTGCGCCGGGTCGGCTACAAGTACACCCCGCCGATGGGCCACTGACCCACGACCCGGTCTCCCGGCCCCCTCCCCCGGCCCGCCTCGTCTGCCGACGGCAGAGCGCGGTTCCCCGTCGCGTCCGGACCGGGCACAGTCACCGGTATGAGACTTCTGGTGCTGGGTGGTACGGAGTTCGTGGGACGGGCCGTCGTCGAGGCGGCTCTCGATCGCGGCTGGGACGTGACGGTGTTCAACCGGGGGCGGCAGGCACCCGCCCCCGGCACCCGGGCGCTGACCGGTGACCGGACCGCGCCCGGGGGCCTCGGCGCCCTGGCCGAGGGCGACTGGGACGCCGTCGTCGACACCTGGTCGGCGGCGCCCCGGGCCGTGCACGAGGCGGCGCGGCTGCTGCGGGGCCGCGCCCGCCGGTACGTGTACGTGTCGAGCTGCTCGGTGTACACCTGGGCCCCGCCCGCCGGGTACGGCGAGGACGCGCCCGTCGTCGAGGGGGCCGAACCCGACGCCGGACAGACCGACTACGCCCGGGACAAGCGCGGCGGTGAACTGGCCGTCGTCGACGCCTTCGGCGCGGAGAACTCCGTCCTCGTGAGGGCCGGGCTGATCCTCGGCCCGTACGAGAACGTCGGCCGGCTGCCCTGGTGGCTGACCCGGATCGCCCGCGGCGGCCCGGTCCTCGCGCCGGGCCCGCGCGAACTGCCCCTGCAGTACGTGGACGTCCGCGATCTCGCCGGGTGGATCCTCGGCGCTGCCGAGCGGGAGCTGAGCGGGCCGTACAACCTGATGAGCCCGCAGGGACACGCGACGATGGGCGCGTTGCTGGAGGCGTGCGTACGGGCCACCGGCTCGGACGCCGAACTGCGCTGGACCGCACCGGAGATCGTTCTCGACGCGGGCATCGAGCCGTGGACCGAGCTGCCCGTGTGGGTGCCGCCGGGCACCGACATGCACGACGCCATGCACGCGGCCGACGTCTCACGGGCGGTGACGTCGGGGCTGTCCTGCCGTCCCGTCGAGCAGACCGTCGCCGACACCTGGGACTGGCTGAGGTCGATCGGCGGTACGGCGCCCCAACGCCCCGACCGCCCGCGCAAGGGCCTGGACCCGGAGGTCGAGGCGAAGGTGCTCGCGGCGGGCGGCGCCGGTGGAGCGGGGCCCGGGGGTAGTTGACTGTTCGCCTTCAAGGTTGTTTGAACCGGCACGACTCGTAGGACCTCTCGCCACGATGCTGCCGCCGTGGCGATCGGAAGGCGCGCCCAGGGACACCCGATCCGGCTGGGGGCACCTCCCAGGCCCCTCAGGCACTGGGGGAGGACGACACCGCCTCCACCGCACCGGAGTGATGCGGGGGGCCATCGGACCGTCCAGTCCGACCGGCGTGTCCCCGGGCCTGAGGGAACCCGCCCCCGCATCCCCGGACCACGGACACCATCCGTGCCGCCCGGACGCGGAGCGAACGCGGGCAACCAGAACGTCCGACACCGGCCGGGGCGTTCGGCCGAGCACGAGACCTGGCAACAGGACTCACCCCCGCACAGTCCCTGGAGACGGTGTATCTGGCACCACCCTCCGACCGGGGGCGTCGGCCCAGTGACCGCCGGTCCGCGGCTCGGCCAGACTGACGGCATGAACACCAACACCAAGAGCGGCGAAGGCGGTTCGAGGGCACGGGGGATGGTGCTCGCCGCCGGGCGCGGGCTCGCGCTGGCCGTCGTGTCGCTGCCGCTGAGCATCCTGGGCTTCTGCCTCTCCCTCGTGTCCATGGCCCTGATACCGATCGGTGCCGGGGCCATCACCACGCCCTTCGTGGTGCGGGGGGTGCGTGCCTACGCCGACCGGCGGCGGGCGCTCGCCGAACAGTGGGGCGGGGTGCGCATCCCGTCGGCGTACCGGCCGGTCCCCGAGACCTCCAACCCGTGGAAGCGGACCTACGGCCTGCTCCGTGACCCGGCGACCTGGCGGGACCTGCGGTGGCTCCAGGTGGACATGACGGCGGGGTTCGTCACGGCGTTGCTGCCGGCCGTGCTGTTCCTCTACCCCTTCGAGGGGTTCGCGGTGGCCGCCGGGCTGTGGCGGGTGCTCGCGGACGGCCAGACCTACTGGTACGGCTTCGTGCCGGTCACCGACCAGCCGTCCGCGCTCGGCGCGGCGGCGACCGCCGCGGTACTCCTGGTCGCGGCATTCCGGCTCACGCCGGGCCTGCTGGCCGTCCACTTCAAGCTCACCCGCGCTGTACTCGCCCCGAGCCAGGCCGAACTGGCCGAGCGAGTAAGGGTGTTGACGGAAACCCGGCGGGACGCCGTGGACACCTCGGCGGCCGAGCTGCGGCGCATCGAGCGGGATCTGCACGACGGCGCGCAGGCCCGGCTGGTGGCCATGGGCATGGACCTCGGCACCGTCGAGATGCTCGTCGACAAGAACCCGGAGAAGGCCAAGGAGGTTCTGGCGCAGGCCCGTCGGTCGTCCGCCGAGGCGCTCTCCGAGCTGCGCGACCTGGTGCGCGGGATCCATCCGCCGGTGCTGGCCGAGCGCGGACTCGGTGACGCCGTACGGGCGTTGGCGCTGCGGCTGCCGGTCACCATCGAGGTGAACGTCGAGCTCGACGGCGGCCGCCCGGACGCGCCCGTGGAGTCGGCGGCCTACTTCGCGGTGAGCGAGCTGCTCACCAACGCGGTCAAGCACTCCGGCGCCGACCGCATCTGGGTCGACCTCCACCACGGGGCGGGTCAGCTGCGGATCTCCGTCACCGACAACGGAGGGGGCGGCGCGGCCATGGGGGCCGGCTCGGGCCTGGCCGGGGTCGAGCGCCGACTGGGTACATTCGACGGCGTCCTGGCCGTCAGCTCCCCTGCCGGCGGTCCCACCATGGTGACCATGGAGATCCCTTGCGTGTTGTCCTAGCCGAGGACCTCTTCCTGCTGCGGGACGGTCTCGTCCGGCTGCTGGAGGCCTACGACTTCGAGATCGCCGCCGCCGTCGAGAGCGGGCCCGAACTGGAGCGGGCGCTCACCGAGCTGGAGCCGGACGTCGCCGTGGTCGACGTCCGGCTCCCGCCCACGCACACGGACGAGGGGCTGCAGTGCGCGCTCCGGGCCCGCGGCAGGAGGCCCGGGCTTCCGGTGCTCGTCCTCTCCCAGCACGTCGAGCAGCTGTACGCGCGAGAACTGCTCGCCGACGGCACCGGCGGGATCGGCTATCTGCTGAAGGACCGGGTGTTCGACGCGGAGCAGTTCGTGGACGCCGTACGGCGGGTCGCGGCCGGCGGTACGGCGATGGACCCGCAGGTGATCCAGCAGCTGCTGGCCCGGCGTTCGGGTGACGGCCGGGGGCCCGTGGACCGGCTCACTCCGCGCGAACGGGAAGTGATGGAACTGATGGCGCAGGGCCGGTCGAACGCGGCGATCGCGGGCAAACTGGTCGTCACCGAGCGGGCCGTCGCCAAACACACCGCGAACATTTTCGTGAAGCTGGGTTTGGAGGTCTCGGACGACGACAACCGCAGGGTGCTGGCGGTGCTGGCCTATCTGGACCGTGATCGCTGAGCCCGCCAACTGCTGTGTCGTGTGAGGGTTTTGGGGATGTTTTGTCGCACGGAGCTCTCATCAATTTCTGAGCGGGCTGAACACCTGTGAGGCGCCGTGCGTAAAGGAGGGGGCAGCTTCAGCTTCACTCCTGTCGGGCGCCTCGATGCTGCCCCGCAAGGAAGTCAGAGGAGTTCCATGGGACGCAACATACGTAAACGCCGTTCGTCGATGGCCACGAAGGCCGTGGCAGCATCGGCGGCCCTAGCGCTCGGCGGGGGCGGGCTGATCTGGGCGAACTTCTACGCTTCGGCGCACGAATCGAACTCGGGCCAGAACGAGACCAAGGCCGCCACCGCAGCGGCACAGGTCGCCACCATCTCCTGCCCGGATGTGGGGCAGAAGCTGACGAACGTGCCCAGCGGGGCGAAACAGGGCGTCGCGACCGAGCTGGCCAACCTGGACAAGCAGATCACCGAGGCCTACGCCCGGCTCGCTTCGACGCGTCAGGCCCAGACCAACGACGCCAGCTTCGTGCAGAACGCGATCACCGGTCCCCTGAAGGAGAAGCGGGCCGCCACGATCGACCGGATCCGCATCAACATCCAGCGCTCCGGTGGCCAGTTCGACAGCCAGCTGAGCCAGCTGGCGGCCTGCACCACCCAGGCGGCGAACAACACCAACGCCGGCCAGGCGGGCAACGGGCAGCAGAACAACAACGGCGGCCAGCAGAACAACGGTGGCCAACAGCAGAACGGCGGCCAGCAGCAGAACGGCGGCCAGAACAACAACGGCGGCCAGCAGAACAACGGCAACGCCGGCCAGGCGCAGAACGGCCAGGGCGGCAACGGCCCGACCGCAGCGGACTTCGTGGACATCACCAAGGTCCAGGCCAACGCGCAGCTGGGCGTGGGTGCGAACGGTCTCGCCGCGAACGGGAACAGCGGTTCGCGCGGCACGTTCACCTCGAGCTGCGGCACCAACGCGAACGCCAACCACAACACGGACAACGTGATCGTGGCCCCCGGTGTCGCCAACGGCGCCCACCACCTGCACGACTACGTCGGCAACCAGAACAACGACGCGTTCGCGAGCGACCAGAAGCTTCTGGCAGCCGGCACCAGCTGCCAGAACCAGGGCGACAAGTCCTCGTACTTCTGGCCGGTGCTGCGTGTCCAGGACGGCAGCCAGGACTTCGACCAGAACGCCGACGGCGGTGGCAAGGAAGGCAACGTCGGCAAGATCCTGCGGCCCGTCCAGGCGCAGATCAAGTTCGTCGGCAACAAGAAGGGCAAGGTCGTCGCGATGCCGTCGGCCCTGCGCATCATCACCGGTGACGCCAAGGCCTTCGTCAACGGCAACGGCAACGCCAACGTGAACTGGAGCTGCACCGGCTTCGAGAACAAGGTGCAGCTGGAAGCCCAGTACCCGATCTGCCCGCAGGGCAGCCAGGTGGTGCGGACGACCGACTTCCAGAGCTGCTGGGACGGCAAGAACATCGACAGCGCCAACCACCGCACGCACGTGGCCTTCGTCCAGGCGGACGGCACCTGCGCCAACGGTTTCAAGGCGATCCCCCAGCTCCAGGTCCGGCTGGTCTACAACGTTCCGGCCCCGAAGCTGCAGAACGGGACGGTCGTGAAGCCGTACGCGGTGGACTCCTTCCCGGAGAACCTGCACAAGCCGATCACCGACCACAACGACTTCATCAACTTCTTCTCCACGAACCTGATGAACAAGATGGTCAACTGCATCAACACCGGCAAGAAGTGCAAGTGACCCGCTGAGCGGGTCCGCCTGAAAGCCGACTGAGAAGGCCGGCGGTGAGGATTGCTCACCCCCCGCCCTAGTGTGTTGGGGGGGCGATAGGCGGCCCCGGGCCG
The DNA here is from genome assembly GCF_042737375.1 of Streptomyces sp. NPDC060000. Classification (NCBI taxonomy): domain Bacteria; kingdom Bacillati; phylum Actinomycetota; class Actinomycetes; order Kitasatosporales; family Streptomycetaceae; genus Streptomyces; species Streptomyces sp. NPDC060000. The sequence continues at coordinate 16 of NZ_JBHWUU010000097.1, read as the reverse complement.
GCCCCGGGGGGCGGGG
>NZ_JBHWUU010000096.1:0-36149 GCF_042737375.1 Streptomyces sp. NPDC060000 | reverse complement strand
CCCACGCCCCCACGCCCCCTCCGCGTACGACGTGCCCACGACGCGCGTACGAGGCGCGCGGGACACGCGTACGGCGTGCTCAGCGCCGGCGGTACGACTCCACGTAGCCGTTCGTGGGCGAGCCCACGCCGGTGACGTCGTCGTAGCCCTTCACGGCGGACAGCGAGCTGTCCTTGCCCAGGCTGCGGACGGAGGTCAGCAGCCCGTCCGTCGCGTCGTAACCGTTGGCGAAGTCGACGCGCGCGACCGCGAGCCCGGACCCGGTCGGATTGTCCGTGACGTCGTGGTAGACCCGCGAGCCGTACTTGGAGTAGATCGACGGGTTGGCGAAACCGATCGCCTTGCCGCCGTGCGCCTCCTGGGCCAGGGCCTGCACGGCCGCGATGACCGGCGCGGCCAGCGAGGTGCCGCCGATGCGGTACTCGCTGTACTGCTCGGTCCCGTCCGCGAAGGTCTGGGTCTGGCCGACCTTGAAGCCGGTGTTCGGGTCGGCGATCGCCGAGATGTCCGGGACGACGCGGTTGCCGGCGGCGTTGTTGGCCGTGGCGAGCGCCTTCGGGACGACACCCTTCTGGTAGTACGGCTGGGCGACCGTCTTGCTCGTGCCGCCGCCCGCACCCGAGGTGTACGCGCCCGGGAAGTCCGTCCAGCTCTTGCCGTCGGCCGACAGCGAGGCCTTGTCGGTGCCCCAGCCGGTCTCCCACAGGTACTTGTCGTTCTTGCCGACCGCCAGCGAGGTACCGCCGACCGCCGTCACCCACGCGGAGTTGGCCGGGGTGTCGACCTGCTTCGTGCCGGTGTTGGCGACCTCGTCGCCGTTGTCGCCAGAGGAGAAGTAGAAGCCGATCCCCTCGACCGCGCCGAACTGGAAGACCTGGTCGTAGGCGGCCGCGAGGTCCGGCGTCTGGTTGGCCTCGATGTCGCCCCAGGAGTTGGAGACGATGTCGGCCAGGTGGTTGTCGACGACCTTGCTGAGCGAGTCGAGCAGGTCGTCGTCGTAGCAGGACGCGGCGCCCACGTAGGTGACGTTCGCGGCCGGTGCGACCGCGTGCACGGCCTCGACGTCGAGGGTCTCCTCGCCGTACCAGCCGGCCGCCCCGCACTCCTCGGTCTTCGTGTAGTCCGCCGGCAGGACCTGGCTCAGCTGCCCGGTCTTCCAGGACGCGTCGCCGTGCGCCTTGGCGTAGGTGGCCGCGTCGAAGGCGATCGTCGGCGAGGCGTACGCGTCGGTGATGGCGACGCGCACACCCTTGCCGGTGTAGCCGCCCGCGCCGTACGCGGCACGCAGCTGCTTGCCGGTGTAGCCCTGCACGGCGTACGGGATCTTCTTGCCGTACGCCGACGGCAGGGTGCTCGCGGTGTTGGAGCCGTAGTACGAGGAGAACGGCCCGGAGTTCTTGAACACGGCGTCCGGCGGAGGCAGTTGCTCCTTGGACGCGGCCTTGTGCGGTGCGTTGTCCAGGCCGGTGACGGTCAGGACGGCGCCGTCCAGGCTCGCCGGGGCCGAGGCGGTCTTCGACGGCGCGCGGTAAGTCCTGCTGCCCTTGGTGTAGTTGTGCAGCTGGGTGCCGAACGCCTTCTCGACGGCGGCCACCTCGCCACTGACGGACACGTAGTGCCGGGTCGTGCCCGTCACCTTCAGACCGGCCGCCGTCAGCCACGACCTGACCGCGGCCACCTGGGCCTTGGTCGCGCCGAAGCGGGCCTCGCTCTGCGCGGCGGAGAGGTACTTGCCGTAGGCGGGCGAGCTGGGGTCGGACACGGCCTTCGCGTACGCGGCGAGGCCGGCGGCGTCACGCCCGGCGAGGTAGACCCGGGCGGAGACCTGGGCGCTGTCCGAGGTCGAGCCCTTGTCCGCCTTGGTCGTGGCCCACGCGGGCTTGGTCCCGGCCAGCGTGTCACGGGTCGGGCTGTCCACGGCGTGTGCGGCGGGTATGCCGAGCGCCAGCGCGCCGGCGATCATGGGCAGTGTCGCCGCCATGCTCGCTCCGGCGCGCAGCGCTGCGCGATTGGATCTCATAAGACCCCCTGTATGTGGTTCGACGCGAGTAGATCACTCGACGTGCTGGCCACTCTCGCGACGAACGCTTCATGCCAGGGGAATGCGAACACCAACAAACACCCAAGTGACCGCTTGCTGAGGCGATTTGACGGAAACGTCCGTGAAGTCGAGGGAAAACCCTATGGGTTGGGCACCGGGTGCGCTACGGGCTGCACAGAGGCCGGCGTTACGGCTTGGCTCCTCGCGCCTTCAGCATGTCCGTCATCAGCTCGATCTCCGACTGCTGGGCCTCGACCATGCCCTGCGCCAGCCGCTTCTCCACCCCGACCGTGCACTTGGCGACGCACCCCTCGGCCATGTGGATGCCGCCCTTGTGGTGGTCGGTCATGAGCTGGAGGTAGAGAACCTCGGCCTGCTTGCCGTTGAGCGAGCCGAGCTTCTTCAGCTCGGCATCGGTGGCCATGCCGGGCATGAGCGCGCCGTCCTCGCCGTCGCTCATCCCGCCCATGCCCATCCAGGACATGGGCCCGTCGGACGACACCTTCGGCAGTCCCCAGAGGTCCAGCCACCCGAGCAGCATGCCGCGCTGGTTGGCCTGCGTCTGCGCGATGTCGTAGGCGAGCCGCCGTACATCCGCGTCGGCCGTACGGTCCCGCACGATGTACGACATCTCGACGGCCTGCTGGTGATGCACCGCCATGTCCCGGGCGAACCCGGCATCGGCGGAGTCGGCGGCGGGCGGCGTGTCGTCCGCCGTGCCGTCCTCGGCGACGGAGTAGGTGATGGCCCCGGCGGCGACGAGGACTCCGGCCACGGCGACCGCCACTCCCGCGTACCTCACTTGGACAGACCACCCGAGCAGGCCGCGCCCGGCTCGGGCGTCTGCTCGCCCTGCACGAACTTCGCGAAGAACTTGTCCAGGTTCGGGTCGCTCGCACTCGTCACCGTGCGCTGGTGCGCCCACGCGGTGAGCATGATCGGGTCGGCCTGGGCGTCGTCCGGGCTCATGAGCGTGTAGGGCGTCTTCTTGACCTTGGCGGCGAGGGCGTCGACGTCCGCCTTGCTCGCCTTGCTGTTGTACGTCACCCAGACCGCGCCGTGCTCGAGCGAGTGCACGGCGTTCATGTTGTCGAGGGTCCTGGTGTAGACGTCACCGTTGCAGTTCATCCAGACCTGGTTGTGGTTCCCGCCGACGGGGGGCTCGACCGGGTACTTCACGGTCTTGGTGACGTGGGTGCGCCCGAGCGTGCCCTTCCACGTCCTGACCCCGTCCGAACCGGTGACGAAGTGTCCCGAGGCCGCCTTGCCGTCGGCGGCGGCGTTGTCCTTGTCGTCGTCCGACTGCGCCTTCACGACGAACACACCGCCGGCGACCAGCGCGACCACGGCGACGACACTGCCGCCGATCGCGAGAAACCGGTTGCGCCGCTCACGGGCCTGATCGGCCCGCCGCATCTCCTCTATCCGCGCCTTGCGCGCCGGGTTGCTGGTCTTGTTGGCGGAACCCATGAGGCCTGTCCTTCTGGGGAAAAGGGGCGGGACGATCGGGGCGTGCGGGTCCGCTGATCGTAATGGGGAGCCGGGAAAAGTCGTAGACAGGTCACGGCCAGAGATCAGGTCACAGAGGGGAGACGAAGGGGCGGCGAAGGCGGCCACGGCGACCGGGGGTGGCGCAGGCGGGCCGAGGGGGGTGCAGGCGGGCCGGGGGCGGTGAAGGCGGGCCACGGCGACGGGGGGTGGCGCAGGCGGACCAGGGCGGCGAAGGTGGGCCGAGGGGCGTGGGTGGATATGTTGAACCGGGGATGCGCATTATCTACGCTTCCTTCCATGCGGCTGTTGCGATCCACCGACCTGGCACTGCGTGTCCTCATGAGACTCGCGGTGGCGGGCGACACCCCGGAGGCCACCCCCACGACCCGTGACGTGGCGGCCGCGATGGAGGTCCCCTACACCCACGCGGCCAAGGTCGTGGCCGAGCTCCAGCACATGGGTCTGCTCGAGGCCCGGCGAGGCAGGGGCGGCGGCCTGGCCCTCACCGGGCGCGGCCGCACGGCGTCCGTCGGTACGGTGGTCCGCGCCTTCGAGGGCGACGGCGACGTCGTCGACTGCGAGGGGGCCAACCCCTGCCCGCTGAGGTCGGCCTGCCGCCTGCGGGGCGCCCTCCGCCAGGCCCAGGAGGCGTTCTTCGCGTCGCTCGACCCGATCACGGTCACGGACATCGTGGCGGAACCGACGGGACCGTTGCTGCTGGGGATCACGAGGTTCGCCTGATCCCGCCGACGCGGAACGTGCCTTCGACGGGGCCGGGGGAGCCGCTTTCACGTTTCCCCTCCGCAATGCGGTTGAAGGCACGTCGCCGGGCCGGATTGGATGGCCCGATGGAACGCATCGAAGCAGAGCTGTTCACCGCCGGCGGCAACAACGCCGTAGTCCGCCTGCCCGGAAGGCGGTTCCCCGGGGTTCTGGTGCAGGGGGACTCGCTGCACATCCTCCGCACCGACGTGGCCGAACTGGTGGAGGCCTGCGAGCGCGGTGACCTGAGCGACGCCCGGGACGCCGCCGGGCTTCTCCTGGCCGGCCTAGACACCCTGCTGGAGCGCTACGCCGACGCGTTGGACGAGCACGAGATCCCCCGGCCGTACTGAGCCGGCCGGGGGCATCCGTACCGCCGAGGCCACCGAGCTCCGCCGCGGGCGCCACGGAGCGGATGGAGCACGCCGCCTCCCGGATGTGCACGGTCGACGCAGGGGCGAACTCCAGCCACGGCTACCGGACCGCCGACGAGATGTGCCGCCTCGGGGCCGGCGCCACGACGGTCGTGATCCGGCCCGCCCTGTCGGGCGTTGGCCTGCCGTCCAGGACGCCGTCGGGGCCCGGCGGGAGACTCAGGCCCGCGCCAGCCACAGGTCCGGGCCGAACACCTCGTAGTGCACGTCCGCCGGGGCGACCCCCTTCTCGATCAGCTGGGCCCGCACCGCCCGCATGAACGGCAGCGGACCGCACAGGTACGCGCGCGTGCCCGGCGCGACGGCCACGTCCGTGAGGTCGGCCAGACCCGTCCGGGCGTGCGCCGGGGCCTCCCGCTCGTACCAGAGGTGCATGGACGCGTCCGGCAGCTTCGCCGCGTACGCCTCGTGGTCCGTGCGCAGGGCGTGGTCCGCGGGGGAGCGGTCGGCGTGGACGACCGTGACCGGCGCGCCGTGACCGGTGGCGGCGAGGTGCGCCAGCATCGCCACGATCGGGGTGACGCCGATGCCGGCCGAGGCGAGGAGCAGCGGGGCGCCCTCGGCGTCGTCGAGGACCAGGTCGCCGTACGGCTCGGAGAGCTCGAGCGCGGCGCCCTCACGCACACGCGCGTGGAGGTGGTTGGAGACCTCGCCCTCCGGTGTGGCCGGGCCGCCGGTCACGCGCTTGACGCTGATCCGGCGTACGTCAGGCCCCGGTGCGCCGCAGAGGCTGTACTGCCGTATCTGCCGGGCGCCGTCGGGGAGTTGCGTGCGGACGGACACGTACTGGCCTGCGCGGAAGTCCCGGACCGGGGCGCCGTCGCGCGGACGCAGCGAGAAGGTGACGACGTCCGCGGTCTCCTGGACGCGTTCCACGACCTCCCACTCCCACCAGGCGGCGCCCCCGCTCTCCTCGTACAGGCGGCGCTCGATCGCGATCAGCGCGTTCGCCATCAGCCAGTAGACCTCGTCCCAGGCGGCGGCGACCTCGGGGGTGACCGCCTCGCCGAGGACATCGGCGATGGCGGCGAAGAGGTGTTCGTGGACCACCTCGTACTGCTCGGGCGCGACTCCGAGGGAGGCGTGCTTGTGGGCGATGCGGGTGAGCATCGCGTCGGGGCGGTCCTGCGGCCGGTCCCGAAGGCGGTTGCCGGGGTGGTCCTGCGCGCGGTCCGGCGTGTCCTCGACGAGGCGCGTGGCGAAGGCGGCGATGGACCCGGCCAGGGCCTGGCGCTGGGTGCCCGCGGCCTGGTTGCCGCGGTTGAACAGGTCGCGGAGGAGGTCCGGACGCGCCGCGAAGAGGCCGGCGTAGAAGCGCTCCGTGATCTCGCCGATGGCGGCGCCCACGGCGGGGAGGGTGGCACGGACGGTGGCTGCGGACTGTTCGGACAGCATCGGGGCTCCTCGAGGCTCACTCGGCGTTCTGCCGTGCGGCACGCTAGTTAAACTTGCATATGAGATGCAAATTAACCGAGGGGGGAGACGGAGGGGGCCGGGCATTACGGATGTCGTTGCGAGCAGGCAAGATGGGCGGCAGAGCAGTACACATGCCGGACGTGAGGCAGTACATCTGCCGGACGTGAGGCGTTCAGACCCGGGTCGCCGAGGCGATCATGGTCGGCAACGCGCATGAAATGGTGTTGTGGTGTGATGCTCAGGTGCCCGACCGCCTCTCCGTGGGACGGGAATCAGGCGGCCTGACCAGCAAGGATGGGGAAGCGGAAGATGGACAAGCAGCAGGAGTTCGTGCTCCGGACGTTGGAGGAGCGCGACATCCGGTTCGTACGGCTGTGGTTCACGGACGTGCTGGGCTTCCTCAAGTCCGTCGCCGTGGCCCCGGCCGAGCTCGAGCAGGCGTTCGACGAGGGCATCGGCTTCGACGGCTCCGCGATCGAGGGCTTCGCCCGGGTCTACGAGTCCGACATGATCGCCAAGCCGGACCCTTCGACATTCCAGGTCCTGCCCTGGCGCGCGGAGGCACCCGGCACCGCCCGGATGTTCTGCGACATCCTCATGCCGGACGGCTCCCCGTCCTTCGCGGACCCGAGGTACGTGCTGAAGCGTGCCCTGGCGCGCGCCTCCGACCTGGGCTTCACCTTCTACACCCACCCCGAGATCGAGTTCTTCCTGCTGAAGAACAAGCCGACCGACGGGTCCCGTCCGACCCCCGCCGACAACTCCGGCTACTTCGACCACACCCCGCAGAACGTGGGCATGGACTTCCGCCGCCAGGCGATCACCATGCTCGAGTCGATGGGCATCTCGGTCGAGTTCTCCCACCACGAGGGCGCCCCGGGCCAGCAGGAGATCGACCTGCGCTACGCCGACGCGCTCTCCACCGCCGACAACATCATGACGTTCCGCCTGGTCATGAAGCAGGTCGCGCTGGAGCAGGGGGTCCAGGCGACCTTCATGCCGAAGCCGTTCTCCGAGCACCCCGGCAGCGGCATGCACACGCACCTCTCCCTCTTCGAGGGCGACCGCAACGCGTTCTACGAGTCGGGCGCGGAGTACCAGCTCTCCAAGGTCGGCCGGTCCTTCATCGCCGGTCTGCTGAAGCACGCCGCCGAGATCGCCGCCGTCACCAACCAGTGGGTCAACTCCTACAAGCGCATCTGGGGCGGCTCCGAGCGCACCGCCGGTGCGGGCGGCGAGGCGCCGTCGTACATCTGCTGGGGCCACAACAACCGCTCCGCGCTGGTCCGCGTGCCGATGTACAAGCCCGGCAAGACCGGCTCCGCGCGCATCGAGGTCCGCTCCCTCGACTCCGGCACCAACCCGTACCTGGCGTACGCCATGCTGCTCGCCGCCGGCCTCAAGGGCGTCGAGGAGGGCTACGAGCTCCCGCCGGGCGCCGAGGACGACGTCTGGGCCCTGTCCGACGCCGAGCGCCGCGCCATGGGCATCGAGCCCCTCCCGCAGAACCTCGGCGAGGCCCTGGGCCTGATGGAACGCAGCGACCTCGTCGCCGAGACCCTCGGCGAACACGTCTTCGACTTCTTCCTCCGCAACAAGAAGGCGGAGTGGGAGGAGTACCGCTCCGAGGTCACCGCCTTCGAGCTGCGCAAGAACCTGCCGGTGCTGTAGCCGCAGGCCGTGGCGGTTCCGCCGCCGAAGCGAACCGGGGCCGACGGAGTCATGGGACCGTCGGCCCCGTCGCGTTCCCCGTCCGTGCCGTGCCCGCCCGGAGCCGAAGTGCCGGCGGCCGCCGTCGACGTCCCTGTCGGCGGCCTACCGAGCCCGCAGTTGCGCCAGTACCTGGTGGAGCGGTTCCGTCTCGCGGCGGCGGTACTCCTGGATCGCCCAGCCGTTGCCGTCGGGGTCCTTGAAGTACATGAAGGTCGCTCCGTCCTGTGGGGCGAACTGCTGGGGTTCGGTGACGTCCAGGCCGCGGGCGGTCAGTTCCTCGTAGGCGGCCTTCGCGTCCGTCACGCAGAGCTGCATGCCGTGGTACGTGCCCGGCTGCGGGGTGCCCGTGGGGACCTGGAGGCCGTCCACCAGGGCGATGGAGCAGCCCGAGCCGGGCGGGGTGAGCTGGACGATGCGTACCCCCTCCATGACCTCGCCGTCGAGGTCGACGTGGAAGCCGACCTTGTCGCGGTAGAACTCCTTGGCCCGGTCCACGTCGGACACCGGCAGCAGGATCACCTCTAGGGTCATGTCCATGGCTTGACTCCTTCGTCGCGGCCTTCGCTGTTCGGAGGCCCGAAGTCTCACAGAACCCGCGGCCCGGGGCCCGAACTTCCACAGAACCGGAAACCGGTCCGGGGCGCCACCGAGGGGCGCGGGTTAGGCTCAGGTGCGTACGACCTTGATCCGAGGGAGGGCCGGGGATGATGGCGCCGGGGCGCAGGAGCAGCACCTTCACACGGCTGCTGCGGCACGGCTTCACCGACCCCTCCGCCGCCGAGCGGCTCCTGGACGGGCCCGAGCTGTCCCCGGTGCGCAACGACCCCTTTCTTCTGGAAGCCCTCGGCGGCACCGCCGACCCCGATCTCGCCCTGCACGGTCTCGTCCGGCTGCTGGAGGCGCAGCCCGGACACACCGCCCGTCGCGAGCTGCTCGACACGCTGATAGCGGCCAAGCCGCTGCGTGACCGGCTGCTGGGGGTGCTGGGGGCGTCCGCCGCCCTGGCCGACCATCTCGCCCGGCATCCGCGGGACTGGGAGGCGCTGGTCACCTACGAGCCGCGGGACCTGCACCCCGGGGTGGAGGAGTTCGAGCGGGGGCTGGCCGAGGCCACGGATCCCGTGTCGCTGCGCGTCGCCTACCGGCGGTGCCTGCTGTCCATAGCGGCGCGTGACGTGTGCGGGACGACCGATGTCGCCCAGACCGCCGCCGAGCTCGCGGATCTCGCGACCGCCACCCTGCGGGCCGCGATGGGCATCGCCCGGGCCGCCGCCCCCGACGACGCCGCGTTGTGCCGCCTCGCCGTCATCGCCATGGGCAAGTGCGGCGGACACGAGCTGAACTACGTCTCCGACGTCGACGTGATCTTCGTGGGGGAGGCCGTCGAGGGGGCCGACGAGGGCAAGGCGCTGCGGGCCGCCACCAAGCTGGCCTCGCACCTGATGCGGATCTGTTCCGAGACCACCGTGGAAGGGTCCATCTGGCCCGTCGACGCCAATCTGCGGCCCGAGGGCCGCAACGGGCCGCTGGTGCGGACGCTCTCCAGCCACCTCGCCTACTACCAGCGGTGGGCCAAGACCTGGGAGTTCCAGGCCCTGTTGAAGGCGCGGCCGGTGGCCGGCGATCTCGCACTCGGGGCCGAGTACGTCTCCGCCGTCGAGCCCCTGGTGTGGCAGGCCGCCGAGCGGGAGAACTTCGTCGTCGACGTGCAGAGGATGCGGCGGCGTGTCGTCGAGAACATCCCGGTCGCCGAGGTCGAGCGGGAACTGAAGCTGGGGCCCGGCGGGTTGCGGGACGTCGAGTTCGCCGTGCAGCTGTTGCAGCTGGTGCACGGCCGGGCCGACGCCTCGTTGCGCAGCGGCACCACCCTCGACGCCCTCCAGGCACTCGCCGCGGGGGGCTACGTCGGGCGCGCCGACGCCGAGCAGCTGGACGTCGCGTACCGGTTCCTGCGGTCCATGGAGCATCGCATCCAGCTCTACCGGCTGCGGCGGACCCATCTGGTGCCCGAGGCCGAGGACGACCTGCGGCGGCTGGGCCGTTCACTCGGGCTGCGCACCGACCCGGTCGTCGAGCTGGGCCAGGAGTGGAAGCGGCACGCCGCCGTGGTGCGGCGGCTGCACGAGAAACTGTTCTACCGGCCGCTGCTCGACGCCGTCGCGCAACTGGCGCCCGGTGAGACCCGGTTGAGCCCGAAGGCGGCCCGGGAGCGGCTGGTCGCGCTCGGGTACGCCGATCCCGCGTCCGCGCTGCGTCACCTGGAGGCGCTGGCCTCCGGTGTCTCACGCAAGGCGGCCATCCAACGCACCCTGCTGCCCGTGCTGCTGGGCTGGTTCGCGGACTCCGCCGACCCGGACGCGGGCCTGCTCAACTTCCGCAAGGTGTCGGACGCGCTCGGCAAGACGCCCTGGTATCTGCGGCTGCTGAGGGACGAGGGCGCCGCGGCGGAGAACCTCGCGCGCGTGCTGTCCGCCGGGCGGCTCGCCCCCGACCTGCTGATGCGGGCGCCGGAGGCGGTGGCGCTGCTCGGCGACGGGGACGCCGGAGGACTCGAGCCGCGCGGGCGGGCCCAGTTGGAGCAGGAGATACTCGCCGCGGTACGCCGGGCCGACGGGGTGGTGCAGGCCGTCACGGCGGCGCGTGGGGTCCGGCGGCGTGAGCTGTTCCGCACGTCCGCGGCCGACATCGTCGCCTCCTACGGGACGGAGGCGCAGCCGGTCGAGGCGGACCGGGGCGCGCTCGTGGACCTGGTGGGCGGGGCGGTGTCCGACCTCACGGCCGCCACGCTGGCCGGTACCGTGCGCGCGGTCGTGCGGGACGGCTGGGGCGACACGCTTCCCACCCGGTTCGCAGTCATCGGCATGGGCCGCTTCGGCGGTCATGAACTGGGCTACGGATCCGACGCCGATGTCCTGTTCGTGCACGAGCCCCGGGACGGCGTCGACGAGCGCGAGGCCGGTCAGGCCGCGAACAAGGTCGTCTCCGAGATGCGCCGGCTGCTTCAGATCCCCAGCGCCGATCCGCCGCTGCTCATCGACGCCGACCTGCGTCCCGAGGGCAAGTCCGGGCCGCTCGTCCGCACGTTGAAGTCTTACGAGGCCTACTACCGCCGCTGGTCGCTCGGTTGGGAGTCGCAGGCACTGCTGCGGGCCGAAGTCGTCGCCGGGGACGAGGAGTTGGGGCGGCGCTTCATCGAGCTGATCGACCCCCTGCGGTATCCGGCGGACGGGCTCGGCGAGGAGGCCGTACGGGAGATCCGGCGGCTCAAGGCACGTATGGAGTCGGAGCGGTTGCCCCGGGGAGCCGACCCCAAGCTGCACACCAAGCTCGGGCCGGGAGGGCTGTCCGACGTCGAGTGGACCGTGCAGTTGGTCCAGATGCGGCAAGGTTCGACGCAGCAGGGGCTGCGCACCACGCGTACCCGCGAGGCTCTCGCCGCCGCGCGCGACGCCGGGCTCATCCCCGCCGAGGACGCGGCGACGCTGGACGAGGCATGGGTGCTGGCGACCCGGGTGCGCAACGCGGTGATGCTGGTGCGCGGGCGCGCCGGGGACACCTTCCCGTCCGACGCGCGCGAACTGGTCGCGGTGGGCCGGTACTTGGGCTATGGACCCGGGCGGGTGGGCGACATGCTCGACGACTACCGCCGCACCGCGCGCCGGGCCCGGGGCGTGGTGGACGAGCTGTTCTACGGCGGGTAGGTCGTCAGCGGTAGCCGGGTAGCCGGGTAGTCGTGCTGTCGGCGGTGTCGGCGGTGTCGGCGGTGTCGGCGGTGTCGGCGGTGTCGGCGGTGTCGGCGGTGTCGGCGGCGGAGTTGACGGAGCCGACGGAGCCGACGGGAGTTATGCGACGGGCTGCGACGCGCCGTCGCGCCGCGCATCCGCCGGTCCGCGGGCACGCGAGGCCGTGTTCCGCCGGGTCAGCCCCACGCCCACCAGCACCACCGCCATGCCCGCGAGCACGCGAACGCCCATGTGCTCGTCCAGTACCACCGAGCCCAGCGCGACCGACACGACCGGGAGCAGGTAGCCGACCGTCGCCGCCGTGGTGGGGCCCTCGTCCGCGATCAGCCGGTAGTTGAGGTAGAAGGTGACGCCGGTACCGAGGACGCCCAGTGCGGTGACGGCGAGCAGCGCGGTGACGTCGGGGTGGAAGGAGCCGGCCGCGGGGAGGGCCAGGGTGCTCCAGGCCGTGGCGGCGAGGAGCTGGGCCGCCGACATGGCCAGCGGGGCGTCGGAGTCCGTCAGGTGCCGGGCCATGTAGGCGAAGGCCACCGCGTAACTCACCGCCGCGGCCAGCAGGTACAGGGCGGGCCGGCTGAGGAGGCCCCCGTGGTGCCAGGGGGCGAAGATCAGGACGGTGCCGGCGAAGCCCAGGACGAGACCGGTCAGGCGTACGGGACGCAGGGCCCGGTCCGTACCCAGGCCGATGCCGATGAGCAGGGACCAGAGCGGGGTCGTGGCGTTGAGGACGCCCGCGACACCCGAGTCGAGGTGCCGCTCGCCCAGGGCGAAGAGGGCGAAGGGCAGTGCGTTGCAGAACAGGGCGGCCACGGCGAGGTGGCGCCAGGTGGTCCGGGACCGGGGGAGGCGCTGGCCGGCCCGGCGGGCCAGGAGGAGCAGGACGGCCGTGCCCAGGGCGCACCGGGTGATGGTGATCTGGGCGGGGGTCAGGCCGTGGGTCAGCGCCAGCTTGATCCAGAGGAAGCCGGAGCCCCAGAAGAGGGCGAGCGCGGCCATGCGGAGGGTGGAGGCGAGTGGCATGCTCCCTACGGTCGTCCGTCCAACCTGTGAGGACAAGTGAAATGTTCTGGAAGGTTCGTTAAGGTGGACTGCATGATTGATGTGCGGCGGATGCAGGTGTTGCGGGCGGTCGTGGGAAGCGGGTCCGTGACGGGGGCCGCCTCCGTGCTGGGGTACACGCCGTCCGCCGTCAGTCAGCAGATCGCCGCTCTGGAGAAGGAGGCGGGGGCCGCCCTGCTGGAGCGGGTCGGACGGGGCGTGCGGCCCACGGCTGCCGGACTGCTGCTCAGCGAGTACGCGGTTGCCATCGGGCGGCAGGTCGCCGAGGCCGAGACGGCGCTCGCCGATCTGCTCGCCGGGCGGACGGGGCGGCTGGCGGTGCGGTACTTCGCCACGGCGGGGGCCGGGCTGGTGGCGCCGGCGGTCGCGCGGTTGCGAGCGGCGCATCCCGGTGTCCGGATCGATCTGAAGCTGACGGTCGATCCCGTGGACCCGGTGACGGAGGTGCGGGAGGGGCGGGCCGACCTGGCGTTGCTGGTGTGGAGCGAGGGGCGGCAGGGCAGCGGCGTACGGCTGGTGCATCTGCTCGACGATCCCTATCTCGCCGTCCTGCCGCGCGGGCACCGGCTGGCCGGACGGCGGAGCGTGCGGCTGGCGGAGCTGGCCGAGGAGGCGTTCGTGGGCAGCGAGTGGCCGGGGCCCTGTCTCGACGCCCAGCTCGACGCGTGTGCGGTGGTCGGGTTCCGGCCCAGGTTCGCGGTGCAGAGCGAGGACTACGTGACCGCCCAGGGGTTCGTGGCCGCCGGGCTGGGCGTGAGTCTGGTGCCCCGGCTGGGGCTCGGCACCCGGCATCCGGGGGTCGTCGTACGGGAGGTGCGTGATCCGGTGCCGGTGCGGACCATCCAGGCGGTGGTCCGGGAGACGGCGCCCGCGCAGCCCGCGCTGGACGCGTTCATCGACGCACTGAAGGGGGCCGCGCAAGCGGCGTGAGGGGCTGCTGCGGCGGGCCGGGCCGCGAGGACCGGCCCGGCCGGGCGGGACTCACCGGGTTCGAGGCGCTGCAGGGGTGCACCGCGCATGCCGCCCGGGCCGCGGGGGAGGGCGGGTCGGCGGGGCGGGTCGCCGGCGGGTTCCGGGCCGACCTCACCGCGCTCGGTCTCGACCCGGTCGAGGCTCCGGCGGACGAGGTGTCCCGGGCGCCGGTACGGCTCACCATGACCGGGGGACACGTGGTGCACCAGGGGGAGCGCTGAACACCACGCCCTCGGGCCGGGCGGCTCGGCTTTGACCGGAACCGTCAGGCCTTGACGGGCGGCGTCATGCCTTCGTGGGGAGCAGGGGTCTGCCCTGCCCCTGCCCCTTCGCCGCCGCGCGTCTCGGGAGGGCGTACGGCAGCGTTCCGTACCAGACGCGGGCCACCGCGAAGCCGAAGGCCAGGCAGAGGAGGCCGCCCACGGCGTCCAGCCAGAAGTGGTTGGCCGTCGCGACGATGACCACCAGGGTCGCCGCCGGGTAGAGCAGGCCCAGGATGCGCACCCAGGGCAGTCCGGCCAGCGCGAAGACCGTAAGGCCGCACCAGAGGGACCAGCCGATGTGCATGGACGGCATCGCCGCGTACTGGTTCGACATGTGCTTGAGGTCGCCCGACGCCATCGAGCCCCAGGTCTGGTGGACCATCACCGTGTCGACGAAGTCGCCGCCCGGCATCAGCCGCGGGGGCGCGAGCGGATACAGGTAGTAGCCGACCAGGGCCACCGCCGTGGTGGCGAAGAGCACCAGGCGCGTCGCCGCGTACCGGCCCGGATGGCTGCGGTAGAGCCAGACCAGGACGGCCAGTGTGACGACGAAGTGCAGGGTGGCGTAGTAGTAGTTCATGCCCACGATGAGCCAGGTCACCGAGTTCACCGCGCGGTTGACGGACTCCTCCACGGCGAGGCCGAGGCTGTGCTCCACGCGCCAGATCCAGTCCGTGTTGCGCAGTGCCTCGGCGCGCTGCTCCGGGACGGCGTTGCGCACCAGCGAGTACGTCCAGTAACTCACCGCGACGAGGAGGATCTCGAACCAGAGGCGGGGGCGACGGGGGGTGCGCAGCCGGTCGAGGCGGCGCTGTCGTGGTGCGGCCGTGACGGGCTGCGGAAGGGCCTGCTCACGGCCTTCCAGTGGCGTCACAGTCGATTCACCCATGGACATAAAGTCTGCCAGAGAAGACCTCTTCGCCCGATCATCCCCCGGTCGGGTTCGGCCCGCACTTTCTACGGCAGGAGGACCCCTTCGTTCTACTGCCGGCGTACTGGGGAAACCCGGACGTCTCCGCCCTACGGACGATTCCGGTCCCCGGGCGCCGAGGCGGTCGAACCGCGCACCACCAGCTCCGGCATGAACACGAACTCGCTGTGCGGCGCCGGGGTTCCGCCGATCTCCTCCAGGAGCGTGCGGACGGCGGCCTGGCCCATCGCGGGGACCGGCTTGCGGACGGTCGTGAGCGGCGGGTCGGTGAAGGCGATCAGGGGGGAGTCGTCGAAGCCGACCACCGAGACGTCCCGGGGAACCTCCAGACCGCGCTGCCGGGCCGCCCGTATCGCGCCCAGCGCCATCATGTCGCTGGCGCAGACGATCGCCGTACAGCCCCGGTCGATCAGGGCGTTGGTCGCCGCCTGGCCGCCCTCCAGGGTGTACAGGGAGTGCTGGATCAGGTCGGTCTCGATGGTCTCGGGGCTGAGGAGCAGTTGTTCCTGGACCGCCCTGACGAAGCCCTCGATCTTGCGCTGGACCGGCACGAAGCGCTTGGGGCCGAGGGCCAGGCCCACCCGGGTGTGGCCGAGCGAGACGAGATGGGTGACCGCGAGGGTCATGGCCGCCCGGTCGTCGGGGGAGATGAAAGGCGCCTGGACCTTCGGTGAGAAGCCGTCCACCAGCACGAAGGGGACGCCCCGCGCGCGCAGCTGCTCGTAGCGCTGCATGTCGGCCGTGGTGTCCGCGTGCAGACCCGAGACGTAGATGATGCCGGCGACGCCGCGGTCGACCAGCATCTCGGTCAGTTCGTCCTCCGTGGAGCCGCCCGGGGTCTGGGTGGCGAGGACCGGGGTGTAGCCCTGCCGGGTCAGCGCCTGGCCGATGACCTGGGCCAGGGCGGGGAATATCGGGTTCTCCAGCTCCGGCGTGATGAGGCCGACCAGTCCCGCGCTGCGCTGGCGCAGCCGGACCGGGCGCTCGTAGCCCAGGACGTCCAGAGCGGCGAGCACGGACTGGCGGGTGGTGGCGGCGACACCGGGCTTGCCGTTGAGAACGCGGCTGACGGTCGCTTCGCTCACCCCCGCCTGCGCAGCGATGTCGGCAAGCCGTGTGGTCACAGGGGTGGACTGTACCGGGCGGGTGCTGACTTGCACACCGATCGGACGCCGTGGGCGACCTGTTGAACGGCCTGCGGGCTGCTGCGTCATCGCGCTCCCTCATGAAAGTGACGGCAAGGGCTTGCAGAGTCTTGCACGGCGGTCCCGTGCCCCGCTATGAGGCCTCTGAACCGGGTCAACAACGGTCTCACGGCGGTCGAGGGGAGGTCACGCACGGGTCACGTGCGGATAACTTCGGAGACGTCTTGCACTTTTTTGCTGCAAGGTCTTTCGTGCCGCTTACAACGCTGTTACGTTCACGTCGCCCGACGGCAGCAACGGCGCGGTCGGAGTCGGCAGGACGGCGGACGGGACCGCCTCCTGCAGCTATACGGGCTCTCACCCTCAAGGAGAAACTCATGCGGCGTGGCATAGCGGCCACCGCGCTGGTGGCGTCCTTCGCCCTCGCGGCGACGGCCTGCGGCGGAGACGACAGCGGCAGCGACAACTCGTCCGGGCCGGTCACCATCACCTGGTGGGACACCTCCAACGCCACCAATGAGGCGCCGACGTACCAGGCCCTGGTCAAGCAGTTCGAGGCCGCCAACAAGGACGTCAAGGTCAAGTACGTCAACGTCCCCTTCGACCAGGCGCAGAACAAGTTCGACACGGCCGCCGGCGCCTCCGGTGCCCCGGACGTGCTGCGCTCCGAGGTCGGCTGGACCCCCGCCTTCGCCAAGAAGGGCTACTTCCTGCCGCTGGACGGCACCGAGGCCCTCAAGGACCAGGCCAAGTTCAAGTCGAACCTGATCGAGCAGGCCAAGTACGAGGGCAAGACGTACGGCGTGCCGATCGTCACCGACACCCTCGCGCTGGTCTACAACAAGCAGCTCTTCACGAAGGCCGGCATCACCGAGGCTCCCAAGACCTGGGACGACCTGAAGACCGCCGCCGCCACCATCAAGGCCAAGACGGGCGTCGACGGCTACTGGGGCTCCACCCAGGCCTACTACGCCCAGTCCTTCCTCTACGGGGAGGGCACCGACACCGTCGACGCCGACGGCAAGAAGATCACCGTGAACTCGGCGGAGGCGAAGAAGGCGTACGGCACCTGGCTGGGCCTCTTCGACGGCAAGGGCCTGCACAAGGCCGACACCACCGCCGACGCCTACGCCCACATCCAGGACGCGTTCGTCAACGGCAAGGTCGCCGCGATCGTCCAGGGGCCCTGGGAGATCACGAACTTCTACAAGGGCAGCGCCTTCACGGACAAGGCCAACCTCGGCATCGCCACCGTCCCGGCCGGTTCCGCCGGCAAGGCGGGCGCCCCGACCGGCGGCCACAACCTCTCGGTCTACGCCGGCTCGGACAAGGCCCACCAGGCCGCGGCGCTGAAGTTCCTCAACTTCATGACCTCCGCGACGAGCCAGGCGACCGTCGCCCAGAAGAACTCCACGCTGCCGACGCGCGACGACGCCTACACCGCCGCCGTCAAGGCCGACCCGGGCATCGCCGGCTACCAGACGGTCCTGTCCGCCGCCCAGCCGCGCCCGGCGCTGCCGGAGTACAGCTCCCTCTGGGGTCCGCTCGACACCGAACTGCCCAAGATCGCGGGCGGCAAGGAGAGCCTCGACAAGGGCCTGAGCAACGCTGAGCTCGCCATCGCCAAGCTGGTGCCGGACTTCAGCAAGTGAGCCCGCGTGGCCGCCGGATCTCCCCCCGCTCCCGGCTTCGCCGGAGCGGGGGCCCCCACACACCATGAGGGAGAGAGATCCGGCGGCCACCGGCCTTGAGCTTTGAGCCGTACCCCCCGTCGAAGATCCAGCGTGAAGATCCAGAAGGTGTCGAACCATGACAGTCGCCATCGACCGCGCGACCGGCAAGCGCCGCGGTGACCGTGAGCCGAGGCCCGGGCCGGCCGGGCGCCTGAGGCGCGGCTACCAGAAGCACTGGTACGCGTACGCCATGATCGCCCCGGTGGCGGTCGTCCTCGGCGTGCTCGTGCTGTACCCCCTGGTGTACGGCCTGTACCTGACGCTGACCGACGCCAACAGCCTCAACACGGCCCGCACGATCGGCGTCAACCACATCGACGCCACCTACAAGTTCATCGGCCTCGACAACTACGCCGACATCCTGTGGGGCCCGACGGCCTACGACCGCTTCTGGTCGCACTTCATCTGGACGATCGTGTGGACGGCGGCCTGTGTCGCCCTGCACTACGGCATCGGACTCGGTCTGGCGCTCCTGCTCAACCAGAAGCTGCGCGGACGGACCCTGTACCGGCTGATCCTGGTACTGCCGTGGGCGGTGCCCACCTTCGTCACCGTCTTCGGCTGGCGGTTCATGCTCGCCGACGGCGGCATCATCAACTCCGCGCTCGACGCCCTGCATCTGCCCTCGCCGCTGTGGCTCGAGGACACCTTCTGGCAGCGGTTCGCCGCGATCATGGTCAACACCTGGTGCGGTGTGCCGTTCATGATGATCTCGCTGCTCGGTGGCCTCCAGGCCATCGACGCCTCGCTCTACGAGGCCGCCGAGATGGACGGCGCGAGCGCCTGGCAGCGTTTCCGCTTCGTCACCCTGCCGGGCCTGAGGTCCGTCAGCTCGACCGTCGTCCTGCTGGGCATCATCTGGACCTTCAACCAGTTCGCCGTCATCTTCCTGCTGTTCGGCACGACCGCCCCCGACGCGCAGATCCTCGTCACCTGGGCGTACTACCTCGGCTTCGGACAGCAGCCGCGTGACTTCGCCCAGTCCGCCGCCTACGGCATCCTGCTGCTGGCCATCCTGATCGTCTTCACCTCGTTCTACCGCCGCTGGCTGAACCGCAACGAGCAGCAGCTCGCGATCTGAGGCAGGAGTTCCCATGAGCAGCACCACAGTCGAGACCTCCGCCCCCGTGAGCGAGCAGCGCACCCCGAAGGCCCCGCGCCGGGCCCGTCGCCGTGGCGAGAACACTCCCGCCGGCTCCCTCGCCTCCCACGGCGTCCTGATCGTCGCGAGCGTCATCGCGCTCTTCCCGATCGCGTGGCTGGTCTATCTGTCCCTCGGCCCGGACAAGGACGACTACCTGCACCCGGGCGGCATCTGGGACAAGATGTCGTTCCACAACTACACGTTCGTCCTCCAGCACACCCAGTTCCTCGACTGGTTGAAGAGCTCGCTCATCGTGACGCTCGGCACCACGGCCATCGGTGTGCTCATCGCCGCCACCACCGGCTACGCCGTCTCCCGTATGCGCTTCCCCGGCTACCGGAAGTTCATGTGGGTGCTGCTGGTCACCCAGATGTTCCCGGTCGCGGTGCTGATGGTGCCGATGTACCAGATCCTCTCGGACCTCCAGCTCATCGACAACTACTTCGGCCTGATCCTCGTCTACTGCACGACGGTCATCCCGTACAGCGCCTGGCTGCTCAAGGGGTACTTCGACACCATCCCCTTCGAGATCGACGAGGCGGGACGCGTGGACGGGCTCACCCCGTTCGGCACCTTCTTCCGGCTGATCCTGCCGCTCGCCAAGCCCGGTCTCGCCGTGGCCGCCTTCTACAACTTCCTCACCGCGTTCAGCGAGGTCGCCTTCGCCTCGACGTTCATGCTCAGCGACGACAAGTACACCCTGGCCGTCGGTCTGCAGTCCTTCGTCAGCGAGCACGACGCCCAGCGCAACCTGATGGCCGCCACCGCGGTGCTGATCGCGATACCCGCCGCCCTGTTCTTCTACCTCGTGCAGAAGAACCTGGTGACCGGCCTCACGGCGGGCGGCACCAAGGGGTGACGCTCCGCTGGGAGGACCGCGATGGGCCGTCGGTCGTCCGCGGCGCCATCGTGGCCGGTCGCGCAGTTCCCCGCGCCCCTCAGGGGCGCGGCCGAACCGCGGTGACTTCGCCGGACCTGCTCAGTCCCCGCAGACCCGAGGCGGTCGCGGTCACCATCCGACCCCGCTGTGATCGCGGCCGCCTCGTCACCCGTCGCCTACCCCTGACCAAATGACTCCGTTACGTATCAAGGAAGCCATGAGCCAGCAGCCCTCCGCAGCCCCGACCCCCACCTCGGCTGTCGCCACCGTCGCCAAGCGCCGTGACTGGTGGCGGGACGCGGTGATCTACCAGGTGTACCCGCGCAGCTTCGCCGACAGCAACGGCGACGGCATGGGCGACCTGGAAGGCGTACGCTCCCGCCTCCCGTACCTGCGCGACCTCGGCGTGGACGCCGTGTGGCTCAGCCCCTTCTACGCCTCCCCGCAGGCCGACGCCGGCTACGACGTCGCCGACTACCGCGCGGTCGACCCCATGTTCGGCAACCTGCTGGACGCCGACGCGCTCATCCGCGACGCCCGTGAACTGGGCCTCAGGATCATCGTCGACCTGGTCCCGAACCACTCCTCCGACCAGCACGAGTGGTTCAAGCGGGCGTTGCGCGAAGGCCCCGGCTCGTCGCTGCGGGACCGCTACCACTTCATGCCCGGCAAGGGCGCGGACGGCGAACTCCCGCCCAACGACTGGGAGTCCATCTTCGGCGGCCCCGCCTGGACGCGGGTCACGGAGCCGGACGGCAACCCCGGCGAGTGGTACCTCCACCTCTTCGCGCCCGAGCAGCCCGACTTCAACTGGGAACACCCGGCGGTGGGCGACGAGTTCCGCTCCGTGCTGCGCTTCTGGCTGGACATGGGTGTCGACGGCTTCCGCATCGACGTGGCCCACGGCCTGGTCAAGGCGGCGGGTCTGCCGGACCTCGGCGCCCACGACCAACTCAAGCTGCTGGGCAACGATGTCATGCCCTTCTTCGACCAGGACGGCGTGCACGAGATCTACCGCCAGTGGCGGCTGATCCTCGACGAGTACTCGGGTGAGCGAATTTTCGTGGCGGAGGCGTGGACCCCGACCGTCGAGCGCACCGCGAACTACGTCCGCCCCGACGAACTCCACCAGGCCTTCAACTTCCAGTACCTGGCCACCGAGTGGGACGCGGAGGAACTGCGCGAGGTCATCGACCGCACCCTGGAGGCGATGCGCCCGGTCGGCGCCCCCGCGACCTGGGTGCTGTCCAACCACGACGTGACGCGGCACGCCACCCGCTTCGCCAACCCGCCCGGCCTGGGCACCCAGATCCGTACGGCGGGTGACCGCGAGGTCGGCCTGCGGCGGGCGCGGGCGGCCACACTGCTGATGCTGGCGCTCCCCGGCTCGGCGTACGTCTACCAGGGCGAGGAACTCGGGCTCCCGGACGTCGTCGACCTGCCCGACGAGGTGCGCCAGGACCCGGCGTACTTCCGCGGCGCCGGCCAGGACGGCTTCCGTGACGGCTGCCGCGTCCCGATCCCGTGGACGCGCGAGGGCTCGTCGTACGGCTTCGGCGAGGGCGGCAGCTGGCTGCCCCAGCCGTCCGGCTGGGGCGAGTTGAGCGTGGAGGCGCAGACAGGGGCGCCGGGTTCGACGCTGGAGCTGTACCGCACGGCCCTCGGCATCCGCCGCGCGCGGCCCGAACTGGGCGCGGGCGACTCGGTGGAGTGGCTGAAGGCTCCGGCCGGCGTACTGGCCTTCCGGCGCGGGGAGTTCGTGTGCGTGGCGAACACGACCGGTGAGGCGGTGACGACACCGGCGTACGGACGCGTTCTGCTCGCGAGCGGCGAGGTGAACGAGACGACCGACGGCGAGGCGAAGCTCCCGGCGGACACGACGGTCTGGCTCACGACGACGACCTGACGATGCATCACCGACCCCGCCGCCCCCGGTCGGGTACCGGGTTCGCTGCCCTCGGTCGGGCACCGGGTTCCGCTGCCCTCGGTCGGGCACCGGGTCCGCCGCCCTCGGTCGGGCACCGGGTCCGCCGCCCTCGGTCGGGCACCGGGCTCGCCGCCCCCGGCCGGGCACCGGCCCCGCCGCCCCCGGCCGGATACCGGGTTCCGCCGCCCTCGGCCGGGCACCGGGTCCGGTGTTGGCCAGGGGGCGGGTCCGTCGCATCGACCCGAGGCGGCGGGGCCGTCGCGTCGGCCAGGGCGGTGGGTCCGCCGCGTGGACCCGCGCGGCGGGCCCGTTGTCGAACCCGAGCGGTGTGCCGTCGCGACGACCGGGCGGCGTCCTCCTCGCCCCGGCCGCGCCCGCTACGGCCGCTCGGTCAGCGCCTGGAGCCGGTACTCCCTGGGCGGGGACCCGTACTGGGCGCGGAAGGCGCGGGTGAAGTCGGAAGCGCGGGGGAAGCCCCAGCGGGCGGCGATGGTGTGGATCGGCGTGGCGCACAGCGAGGGATCCGCCAGGTCGCGGCGGGCGGCCTCCAGGCGTCGGCCGCGGATCCAGGCGGCGACCGTCTCCCCGGATTCCCCCTGGGGCTGCTCCTGGAAGATCCGGTGCAGGTAGCTGAGGGAGATGTGATGCGCGGCGGCGATCACGGGCGGGGTCAGTTCCGGATCGTGCAGGTTCTGCCGTATGAACGCCCGGACGCGCTCCGCCGTGACCCGTCGGCGGGTCTCCTGCGGCAGGGCTTCCTCGTCGTCCAGCACCTGGGCGAACCAGGCCGACACCAGGTCGAGCACGACCGTCCCCAGGCGTGGCGCGTCGGACGGCCGGAGGGTGTCGGCCTGCCGGTCCAGACCGACGAGGAACTCCGTCAGCAGAGCGCCGAGGCCCTGACGCCCCGACAGCCCCCGGCCCAGCACCTCCCGCACCCGGTGTGACGGCAGCGGAAGCAGCGCCCTGGGGAAGTCCACGCCCACTCCCCGCACGGCCCGGTGTTCGCCGTGGCCGGCCGGCCGCAGGTCGTACGGCCGCGAACTGTCGGCCAGGTGCACATCACCCGGCCCGAACGTCCCGTTCCTCCCGGCGTGTTCGAGAGTCAGCCCGCCGTCGAGCAGCAGCGACAGGTGGTACACCTCGGGATCGGACGCACGCGCCATCTTGGGGCTGCGCCAAAAGCGCGTCGGCAGGAACGACAACGGCAGCACGGTCACCGGCCCCAGCTCCATCAGCCGGAGCTCCGCCCAGAAGTCGTCGGCGTGGGCGCTGACCATGTCGCTCGAGCGCGTCCGGCCGAGCGCTTCCCGCCAGAAGTCGAACCTGTCCTCCGCGGGGACGTCCTCGCTCCGGAACACGGTCCCGATCATTGCGCCCCATCTCCGACCCCGCCGCCGGCTGTTCCCGGCCTCATCCTCGCATGCGGTGACGAGCGCGGGACGGCCTGACGACCCGCTGGAAGTTCTTGCATCAACTTCACACGCACTGCTGCCTTTCCAGACACTGGACCCCTAACATCTCCGTCACCGCAAGATTGCTGACATGTTTCAGCAAGAGCCTTCAACGGAGAAGGACTTCCCCACATGGCAAGCAGCAGACCCCTCTCGGGCGTCCTCGCCCTGGCCGCCGCGGCCGCCGTCATGGCCCCCACCGCCGCGTCCGCCACCCCGCCCGGCACCAAGGACGTCACCGCCGTCCTCTTCGAGTGGAACTTCGCCTCGGTCGCCAGGGAGTGCACGAACACCCTCGGCCCGGCCGGCTACGGCTATGTCCAGGTCTCCCCGCCCGCCGAGCACATACAGGGCTCGCAGTGGTGGACGTCGTACCAGCCGGTGAGCTACAGGATCGCGGGCCGGCTGGGCGACCGCACGGCCTTCCAGAACATGGTGAGCACCTGCCACGCGGCGGGCGTCAAGGTCGTCGTGGACACCGTCGTCAACCACATGTCCGCGGGCACCGGCACCGGCACCGGCACCGGCACCGGCACCGGCGGCTCGTCGTACACGAAGTACGACTACCCCGGCCTGTACTCCTCCTACGACTTCGACGACTGCACCTCCCAGGTCGGCAACTACAGCGACCGCTGGAACGTGCAGCACTGCGAGCTGGTGGGCCTCGCCGACCTGGACACCGGCGAGGAGTACGTCCGCAAGACCGTCGCCGGGTACATGAACGACCTGCTCACCCTCGGGGTCGACGGCTTCCGCATCGACGCGGCCAAGCACATCGACACCGCCGACCTCGCGAACATCAAGTCACGGCTGACCAGCCCGGGCGTGTACTGGAAGCAGGAGGTCGTCTACGGCAGCGGGGAGGCCGTCCAGCCGACCGAGTACACCGGCAACGGGGACGTCCAGGAGTTCCGTTACGCCTACGACCTCAAGCGGGTCTTCAACAACGAGAACCTCGCCTACCTGAAGAACTACGGCGAGGGGTGGGGGTACCTGAGCAGCTCCGTCGCGGGCGTCTTCGTCGACAACCACGACACCGAACGCAACGGCTCGACCCTCACCTACAAGGGCGGCGCGAACTACACGCTCGCCAACGTCTTCATGCTCGCGTATCCGTACGGCGCCCCGGACGTCAACTCCGGCTACGAGTGGTCGGACGCCGACGCCGGGCCGCCCGACAGCGGTGCGGTGAGCGCCTGCTGGCAGAACGGCTGGAAGTGCCAGCACGCCTGGCCGGAGATCAGGTCGATGGTCGCCTTCCGCAACACCACCCGCGGCCAGGCCCTCAGCGACTGGTGGGACAACGGCGGCGACGCCATCGCCTTCGGGCGCGGCAGCAAGGGCTTCGTGGCCATCAACCACGAGACCTCCGCGCTGTCCCGGACGTACAGCACCTCGCTCGCCGCCGGCACGTACTGCAACATCCAGAGCAACACGAGCATCACGGTGAACAGTTCGGGCCAGTTCACGGCGACGCTGGGTGCCAACACGGCACTCGCGATCTACGCGGGCAAATCCAGCTGCTGAAACATCTTTCCGTACGTTGCAAGACTCTTGCTGTAAACCTTGCGTGAGCGATACGGTCACGCGGGCGTTCGGCATCGTGGCCGGAACGCGCGCGGGGTCGGACCCGAGTACGCCGTAATCGCTAGGAGTTCACAGCTGTGGACCTGATATCGAGAGGGCCGGCGCGCCGATTCGGCCGCCCCAGGCTGCGCGCAGCCGTCCTCGCCGCCGCACTGGCCGTATCGCTTGCGCAACCCCTCGTGGCACGGGCCCAGACCCCGCCCGCACCGCCGTCGGACGCGAAGCTCGCCGCCGAGCCGTCGCGACACGACGCCACGCGTGACCAGTTCTACTTCGTGATGCCGGACCGCTTCGCCAACGGCGACACCTCCAACGACAAGGGCGGACTGACCGGCTCCCGGCTGTCGACCGGCTACGACCCCACCGACAAGGGCTTCTACCAGGGCGGCGACCTCAAGGGTCTGACCAAGCGGCTCGACTACATCAAGGGCCTCGGCACCACCGCCATCTGGATGGCGCCGATCTTCAGGAACCAGCCCGTCCAGGGCACCGGCAAGGACGCCTCGGCCGGCTACCACGGCTACTGGATCACCGACTTCACCCGGGTCGACCCGCACTTCGGCACCGACAAGGACCTTCAGACCCTGATCTCCAGGGCCCACGCCAAGGGCATGAAGGTCTTCTTCGACGTCATCACCAACCACACGGCCGATGTCGTCGACTACGAGGAGAAGTCCTACTCCTACCTCTCCAAGGGCGCCTTCCCCTATCTGACCAAGGACGGCGAGCCGTTCGACGACGCGGACTACGCGGACGGCACCAGGGGGTTCCCGTCGGTGGACGCCGACTCGTTCCCCCGTACGCCGACGGTGCCCGCCGCGAAGAAGAACGCCAAGGTGCCGTCGTGGCTCAACGACACGACGATGTACACCAACCGCGGTGACTCCACCTACGCCGGTGAGTCCACCACGTACGGAGACTTCTCCGGACTCGACGACCTGTGGACCGAGCGCCCCGAGGTCGTCAGCGGCATGGAGAAGATCTACGAGAGGTGGGTCAGGGACTTCGGCATCGACGGCTTCCGGATCGACACCGTGAAGCACGTGAACATGGAGTTCTGGACCCAGTGGGCGACCGCCCTCGACGCGTACGCCGCCAGGCACGGGCGCAGGAACTTCTTCATGTTCGGCGAGGTCTACTCCGCCGACACGTCGATCACGTCCCCGTACGTCACCCAGGGCCGCCTCGACGCCACGCTCGACTTCCCCTTCCAGGAGGCGGCCCGCCAGTACGCCTCCCAGGGTGGCAGCGCGCGGAAGCTCGCCTCGGTCTTCGCCGGCGACTACAAGTACACGACCGACAAGGCCAACGCCTACGAGCAGGTCACCTTCCTCGGCAACCACGACATGGGCCGCATCGGGTACTTCCTGAACCAGGACAACCCCAAGGCCACCGACGCCGAACTCCTCGCCAAGGACAGGCTCGCCAACGAGCTGATGTTCCTCAGCCGCGGCAACCCGGTCGTCTACTACGGCGACGAGCAGGGCTTCACCGGCGCCGGCGGCGACAAGGACGCCCGCCAGACGATGTTCGCGTCGAAGACGGCCGACTACCTCGACGACGACGAGCTCGGCACCGACCGCACCCACGCGAGCGACGCGTACGACACCGGCGCGCCGCTGTACCGGCAGATCAGCGCCCTGTCCCAGCTGCGCAGGGCGAACCCCGCCCTCACCGACGGCGTCCAGACCGAGCGCTACGCGGCCGACGGCGCCGGCGTCTACGCCTTCTCCCGCAACGGCACCGGCAAGGACACGACCGAGTACGTCGTCGCCTTCAACAACGCCGGCACGGCGCAGGAAGCGACCTTCGAAACCGGTTCCGCGAACACCGCGTTCCGCGGGATCTACGGCACCGAGAAGACGGTTGCCGCCGGCGCCGACAAGAAGATCACCGTGACCGTTCCCGCGGGCTCGGCCGTCGTCCTCAAGGCCACCCGCAAGCTGCCCGCCCCGGCCGCCCGGCCGGCCGTCACCCTGCACGCCCCCGCCGCCGGCGCCACCGGCACCGTCGAGCTGAGCGCCGACGTGGAAGGCGGTCAGCTGAACCGGGTCGTCTTCGCCGCCCAGACCGGCAACGGCAGGTGGCGGACCCTCGGCTCCGCCGACCACGTCCCCTACCGGGTCACACAGACCGTCGGCGCGGACGTGCCCGCGGGCACGTCCCTGCGCTACAAGGCGGTCGTCGTCGACTCCGCCGGGCGCACGGCGAGCGCCACCGCGGCCTCCGTCACCGGCGCCCCGCCCGCCGAGGAGACCCCCACCGCCTCCTCGCGCGACTACGCGATCGTCCACTACAAGCGCACCGACGCCGACTACGCCGACTGGGGCCTTTACGCCTGGGGCGACCTGGCCGACGGCGAGTCGACCAGCTGGCCGGACAGTCATCCCTTCATCGGCCGGGACGCGTACGGGGCCTTCGCCTACGTCAAGCTGAAGCCGGGCGCCTCGTCCGTCGGGTTCCTGGTCATCGACAAGCAGGGCGGCAAGGACGTCTCCGCCGATCGCACGATCGACGTCACGAAGACCGGCGAGGTCTGGATCGAGCAGGGCAAGGAGGGCATCCTCACGGAGAAGCCCGACTACCCCGCCCAGGACACCGCCAAGGCCGTCCTGCACTACCACCGCGCCGACGGCGACTACACCGGATGGGGACTGCACACCTGGACCGGCGCGGCGAACCCCACCGAGTGGTCGAACCCGCTGAAGCCGGCCACGACCGACGCGTACGGCGCGGTCTTCGAGGTGCCGCTCACCGCCGGTGCCACCAGCCTGAGTTACATCCTGCACAAGGGCGACGAGAAGGACCTGCCCACCGACCGGTCGCTGGACCTCACGAGCAACGGCCATGAGGTGTGGCTGCTGAACGGCCAGGAGAAGTACCTTCTCCCGCAACCGGCCGGCTCCGCGGCGGCCCTCGACCTGACCACGTCCAAGGCGGTCTGGATCGACCGGAACACCGTCGCCTGGAACGGCTCCGAGGCCGCCGCCTCGACCCAGCTGCTGTACAGCCGGGACGGCTCGATCGCGGCCGGCAACGGCACGCTCACCGGGGCGGCCAAGTGGCTCCGGCTGACGAGGACCACTCTCACCGACGCCCAGAAGGCGAAGTACCCGCACCTCAAGGCCTACACCGCCTGGTCCGTCGACCCGCGCGACCGGGACCGGGTGCGTGAGGCCCTGAGCGGTCAGGTCGTCGCCTCCCAACGGGCCGTTGGGGGCACCTCCCAGGCTTTCGGCTCTGGGGGAGGGGCGGTGCCGGCGGCGACGGGCGTACAGCTCGCGGGCGTGCTGGACGACCTGTACACCGGTGCGACGAAGGCGCGGCTCGGGCCGACCTTCCGCGACGGCCGGCCGACCCTGGCCGTCTGGGCCCCGACGGCTCAGCAGGTCTCCCTGGAGCTCGACGGTTCCACCGTGAGGATGAAGCACGACGGCACCACGGGCGTCTGGTCCGTGACCGGCCCCAGGTCATGGAAGAACAAGCCCTACCGGTACGTCGTGACGGTGTGGGCGCCCAGCGTCGGCAAGGTCGTCACCAACAAGGTCACCGACCCCTACTCGGTCGCCCTCACCACCGACTCCGGGCGCAGCCTCGTCGTCGACCTCGACGACAGGGCCCTCGCCCCGGGCGGGTGGTCGACACTCACCAAACCCAAGGCCGTCCCGCTGAAGGACGCCCAGATCCAGGAACTGCACGTCCGGGACTTCTCCGTCGCCGACACCACCGTCCCCGCCGCGGACCGGGGCACCTACCCGGCCTTCGGGGACCGCGGCAGCGACGGCTCGAAGCACCTGCGGGAGCTGGCGGCGGCGGGCACGTCGTACGTCCATCTGCTTCCCGTCTTCGACATCGCCACCATCGCCGAGAACAGGGCCGCACAGGCGACCCCCGACTGCGACCTCGCCTCCTATCCGGCCGCCTCCGAGAAGCAGCAGGAGTGCGTGACCGCGGCCGCGGCGAAGGACGCCTACAACTGGGGGTACGACCCGTACCACTACACGGTCCCCGAGGGTTCGTACGCCAGCGACCCGGACGGGACCGCGCGTACCGTCGAGTTCCGCGAGATGGTGAAGGCGCTGAACCAGGACGGCCTGAGGGTCGTGATGGACGTGGTCTACAACCACACGGCCGCGAGCGGCCAGGCGGCCACCAGCGTCCTCGACCGGATCGTGCCCGGCTACTACCAGCGGCTGCTCGCCGACGGCTCGGTCGCGAACAGCACCTGCTGTGCGAACACCGCGACCGAGAACGCCATGATGGGCAAACTGGTCGTCGACTCGATCGTCACCTGGGCCAGGGAGTACAAGGTCGACGGCTTCCGCTTCGACCTCATGGGGCACCACCCGAAGGCCAACGTCCTGGCGGTGCGCAAGGCGCTGGACGCGCTGACCCCCGCCGAGGACGGCGTCGACGGCAAGAAGATCATCCTCTACGGCGAGGGGTGGAACTTCGGCGAGGTCGCCGACGACGCCCGGTTCGTGCAGGCCACCCAGAAGAACATGGCGGGCACGGGCATCGCGACCTTCTCCGACCGGGCGCGTGACGCCGTGCGCGGCGGCGGTCCCTTCGACGGGGACCCGGGTGTCCAGGGCTTCGCGTCCGGGCTCTACACCGACCCCAACTCATCCACGAACAATGGCACTTCGGCCGAGCGGAAGGCCCGGCTGCTGCACTACCAGGACCTCATCAAGGTCGGTCTGTCCGGCAACCTCGCCGCGTACCGCTTCACCGACGACGACGGCAAGGAGGTCACCGGCGCCGAGGTCGACTACAACGGCGCCCCGGCCGGCTACGCGCAGGCGCCCGGCGACGCCCTCGCCTACGTCGACGCGCACGACAACGAGTCGCTGTTCGACGCGCTGGCGTACAAGCTCCCCGCGGACACCTCGGCGGCCGACCGCTCCCGTATGCAAGTCCTCGCCATGGCCACCGCCGCGCTCTCCCAGGGCCCGGCCCTGTCCCAGGCCGGCACCGACCTGCTGCGCTCCAAGTCCCTGGACCGCAACTCCTTCGACAGCGGCGACTGGTTCAACGCGATCCACTGGAACTGCGCCGCCGGCAACGGCTTCGGCCGGGGACTGCCGCCGGCCGCCGACAACGCCTCCAAGTGGCCGTACGCCAAACCTCTGTTGAGCACGGTGGGGGTGGGCTGCCCGCAGATCACCGCGGCCTCCGCCGCCTACCGGGACCTGCTGAGAATCCGTACGACGGAGAAGGCGTTCTCCCTCGGGACGGCCGCGCAGGTGCAGTCGGCGCTCTCCTTCCCGCTGTCCGGGAAGGACGAGACACCCGGGGTGATCACCATGGAACTCGGTGACCTGGTCGTGGTGTTCAACGCGACGCCGACCGCGCACAACCAGACGGTCGACGCGCTCGCCGGAACGGGATACCGGCTGCACCCGGTGCAGGCGGCGGGCACGGACCCCACCGTCAGGGCCGCGTCGTACGAGACGGCATCCGGCACTTTCGCCGTGCCGGGCCGCACCGTCGCGGTGTTCTCCCGGACCGCGCCCTAGAAAGCGCCCGGACGGACGCCCCGGACGGACGCCCCGGACGGACGCCCCGGACGGACGCCCTGGACAGGGGCATTACCTTGGTGGAGCAGGCCTCGCATCCGGTCTGCTCCACCGGGGAGTCCGAGGATCGGCAGATGAGCGTCAGCGGCAGACGGACCGACACGACCGTGCTGGTCGTGGACCGTACGGCGGCCGGGCGGTTCGCCCTGGGCGTCGTGCTGCGCCGCGCCGGCCACCAGGTCGTCGCGGTCGGCACCGGCCATGAGGCCCTCGTCGAACTGGACGTACGGCGGCGCAAGGGCGCCCTGCCGGACGTGGCCCTCGTCGACGTGGAACTGCCGGACATGAGCGGCTTCGAGCTGTGCCGCCGGCTCAAGGCCCGGCCGCACATGGCCGGGCTGCCCGTCGTGCACTTCTCGGCCGGCGAGGTGGCACCGGGCGACCGCGGGCAGGGGCTGGACGCGGGTGGCGAGGCCCATCTGGCGATGCCCGCGGAGCCCGAGGAGATCGACGCGGTGGTCCGGGCGGCGGTGCGTGCCGCACGGCTGCGGGCCGACGACCAGGCGGTGGCACGGCGGCTGTCGCTGCTGTCGGAGGCGATCGTCGGCATCCAGGCGGCGCGCTCCCCGCAGGAGCTCGCCGAAGCCGCCGCCGAAGGCACCGCGCGGCTCACCGGCTCGCCCGCCGCCGTCTTCGTCCTCGGCCCGGACGACGTGCTGCACCGGGGCACCTCCAGGAACCGCACCTCGCTCGCGCTGCCGGACCAGGCCGCCCACCGAGCCGTCGTCACCCTGCTGCGGCGGCTCGCCCACGGCCAGGCGGGAGTGCGGATCACCTCGGTGCCCGCGCCACTGTGGCCCGCCGGGTTCTTCCGGCCAGGCGTGCCGCACGACGCCCGGCTGGTGCTGATCCCCACCCAGGACGGCACGTCCTCGGTCTGTCTGGCCACCCCCACCCGCGGGGTCCGCCGGGTGGACCCCGAGACCGAGTCCCTGCTGGCCCGGCTCGCCCAGGCCACCGTGCTCGCCGCCGAACCGCTGCTGATGTACCAGGTCGAGCGGCACGTCGCGCTCACCCTTCAGCACAGCTTCCTGCCCCGGCCGCACCGGCTGCCCGAACTGCCGGGCGTCGACGTCGCCGTCCGCTACGTGCCCGCGTCCCGGGACACCGAGATCGGCGGCGACTTCTACGCCGCTCTGCGCACCGGGGAAGGGGTGCTGGTCGCCGTCGGCGACGTCGTCGGGCACTCGCTCGAGGCGGCCACCGTCATGGTCGAGATCCGGCACGCGCTGCGCGCCTACTGCGTCGACGAGAGCGATCCGGCGGTGCTCGCCGAGCGCCTCGACCGGATGCTCCAGCTCTACCACCCGGGGGTGACGGCGACGGTCTGCCTGGTCCTGATCGACCCCGGCACCGGGCGCACCCGCATCGCCAACGCGGGGCACATACCGCCGCTGATCGTGCGGGACACCCGCAGCGCCGAATACGCCAAGGCGTCCGGTCCGCTGCTCGGCCCCGGCGTGCCCCACCCGCCGCCCACCGAGCTGTTCCTCGAACCCACCGACCGCCTTCTCCTGGTCACCGACGGTCTGATCGAGACCCGGGGCACCGATCTCGCCGTCTCGATGGAGCACCTTCGCGCGGCGGCCATCGGTGCCATGCCGGGCCTGGACGCCCTGTGCGACACCCTCCTCACCAGCTTCGGCCACGACCGGGAGGACGACATCGCGATGCTGGCCCTGCGGCTGACGAACTAGGCTGAGCCTTGTTTGCCGTAGAACGGGAGTGCCCATGCCGCAGATCACCGTCGACTACTCGAGCACGATGGCGTCCGCCTTCGACCGGGCCGGGTTCGCGCGGGCCCTGCACGCCTCGGTCGTCGAGATCGCGGCCGCCAAGCCGGAGGCCTGCAAGTCCCTCTTCCGCCCCGCCGAGTTCACCGCGTTCGGCTACGACGACCCCGAGGAGCGGCGGCACGCGATCGTCCACGTCACGCTGGGGCTCCTCGCCGGCCGCACCGACGAGACGAGGACCAGGCTGACCGAGGCCGTACTCGAGCTCCTGCGCGAGCATGTGACGGAGGACGGTTTCGTGCTGCACGCCTCCGCCGAGGTGCGCGACCTCGACCCGTCGTACCGCAAGTACGAGGGCTAGGACGGATCGGCTCCGGGCGGTGTCGGCCGCAGGCAGGATGCGGGCGGCTTCAGGAGGCGAGGGCGATGAGCCGGGTGACCAGGTTGCCGAAGGGGCCGTCGGCCGGCTCCCCGCCGAGCACGGGACGCAGCAGCGCCCGCAGCTCCTCGTCGTAGGCCGCGCTGACGGCCGTCAGCGCGGCGAAGTCGTGCACGAGCTGGACCTCCAGCTCCTCGCGCGGGATGCGCCGCCCGTCGAGCCAGATCAGCGCGGTCGACTCGGCGAGCGAGATCCAGGAGCGGACGGTCAGCTCCAGGCGGGCGGGCGCGTCGGTGATCCCCAGGTGCGACAGGATCTGTTCGTAGGCGTTCTGGCGTACGGAGTCGATGAGGGCGTTCGTGGTCGACGAGCCGACCGCCGGGCCGCCGCGCATGAGGGCGGAGAAACCCGGGCCGTGCGCGTCGACGAAGTCGAAGTAGCGGCGCATCACGCGCAGCAGCCGGGCGCCGAGCGGCCCTTCGTGCGGCTCGGCGAACCGGGCCGCCAGGTCTTCCGAGGCCCGCTTCAGCGCGGCTTCGTACAGGCTGAGTTTGCCGGGGAAGTAGTGATAGACGAGAGGGCGCGAGATGCCCGCGGCCGCGGCTATCTCGTCGATGGAGACCTCGTCGGGCGAGCGCTGGGCGAACAGTTCGAGAGCGACGCCGATCAACTGCTGCCGACGCTCCTCGACTCCCATTCTGCGACGAACCCCGGTTGTCATGCGAACACCTTACCGATCGGATCCGGCCCCGAACGGACCGGACCGACGCAGACGTTCACCCCATCCATCACTTATCCGGTCACTTATCCGGCCACATGTCAGTCACCTTCCGGCCTGAGTGCCGGGCCGACCCCCGAGCCGACCCCCGAGCCGACTGACGCGTCGGGGCGGGTCGGGTCGGGTCGAAAGGTGGCTGCCCGGCCGCATGGCCGCACCGGCACCGGTCGCCGACCGCCGGTCACCGGTCGCCGGCCGCTCGGCGCGCGCCCGCCGACCGGTCAGCGCAGCCCGTTGATCGACCGCCCGTTCTTGAGCCTGCCCTCCAGACCGGCCTGTGCGCCCTGCCTGGTCGGCACCGCCAGCAGGTTGCCCTGCCCGGACCCGGTCACCCCGCCCGTCGCCCGGATGGACGCCGTCGCCCGGTCGCCGGCCGCGAGGAGATACCAGTCGCCGCCCTTCGACTTCCACAACACCCCGGCCAGTACATGCGGATCGCGCGGCCCGCACGCCGGTACGTCTCCCGCCTTGGCCACGGCCGCCCCGAACAGCCCGCCCGGCGTGTGGAACTGGGCCAGCACCCGGCTCCCGTCGCCCCGCCAGGTCTCCGCCCGGGTGCACGCCCAGGCCGCCGTTCCGCTCGCGTCCGGCAGCTGTTGCCGGGTGTAGCCCCAGGCGTTGACCGTCCGTACGCCCTGCCCGCGCGCGTCGGCCAGCGAGCAGGCGAACGGCGCCCAGGTCCGCAGCGCCTGCGAACCGCTCGCCTCCCCGGGGGCGGCCGGTCGCCCCGCGGTGAGGCGGGCGGGGACGAGTTCGCCGAGGTCGCTGAAGAGATGGGTGCCCAGGGCGTCGGTCAGCTGCAGCACGTTCCACGTCGTGCACGTGCCGGTGTGCGTGGCCGGGCTGGCCAGCGGCGAGGTGATCCCGTCGGTCAGCGTCAGGTCCATCACCCCGGCGCCCGGCTTCGACAGGTCCCGCTCGCCGGCCTTCGTCACCCAGGGGGCCGTCAGATAGCGGACGTTGCCGTCGGCCCGGCCCAGCACCAGCGCGCCCGCCTCGGCGCCGGTCGCGCCGTCGACCCGCGCGAAGTCGAGGGCCGCCCCGGCCGTGCCGTCCTTCGGCTCGGCGTAGCGGGCGATGCGCAGACCGTCGTAGAGGATCACCACGCGCGCGGTGTCGACCTCGCCCGCGTAGAGGAGCTGCGGTGGTCCGGCGGGGCCGCCGACGGGGGTGTCCGGGGTGGCGGAGACGTGCACGGCCCCGCCGGGGCGGGCCCAGACGGCGAGGGCGCGGCGCAGGAGCGCGGTGTCACCGGTGAGCGGGCCGCGCGCGGGCCAGACGGAGAAGTCGGTGCGCGCGGAGGTCTTCCAGGCGGCTGGGGTCACCTTCACCAGCCGCCCGGGGTCGAGTGCGGCCTCGGCGGCCGGATTCTGCGCGTACACCGGGGCGGCCGCGCCGTCGGGTCCCCACCCACCGCCGGGCAGGGCGACCAGGGCGCCGCACACGGCGAGCGCGGCCGCGGCGGCCAGCGCGGCCCTGGTGTGCCGGCGGCGGCGCATCAGATCGGTGGGCCGGGCCTGGAGCGAGCAGGCGTCGAACTCGGGGGAGTCGAGCAGCGCGTACTGCGCCGCGGGGACCTTGGCGGCCTCGCGCAGGGCCGCCGCCACCTCGGTGTCCTTGACGCCGGACCCGGTCAGTACCCCGCGGACATCGTCGTCGGGGAGTTTCTCCAGGCCGCGCAGCACATAGGCGGCCCGGGCCGGACCCGACAGGGTGGCCAGCCGCTGGTCGAGCGCGAGCTCGTCGGCGCCGCCGGAGCGGGGGAACAGGCGCAGGCCCCACACCTGGGGGAGCAGCGGTGGCAGCTGCCCGCGCCTGGGCCGCGCCGTGAACCGCAGCGGCAGCCCCGCCTCCAGCGCGGTACGCACCACCTGGAGCCGGATGTACGCGTACCCGGGATCGCCGTCGCGGCCGTCCCCACCTCTCGAATGGCCTCGAGCACCCCCGCTCTGGGCCGGGATGACGGGGATCGCGGCGCGGCCGCGGGGCAGGGCGCGCTGGGCGAGGGCGTGGGCGGTCAGGACGCGCCGTCCGCGGCCGAGGCCGGGGGGCAGCACCAGATAGGCGAGCCGGACGAGCCGCGGGTAGTGCTCGACGAGAGCGGCCTCGGCCTGCTCGACGTCGACGGTCCGGTCGGCGGAGGATCGGGGTGCGGGGCGCGGGGCGACATCCTGTGAATGCACGTCCAGCAGAACGAGCGAAACGGGGGATGGTCACCCCGGGTGGCCCAGTCCTCACGGCGCGTCTTCGCCTGGTCGGCCATGACCGCTGGTAGGGCGGCGGGCGGCCCGGTTCACCGGTGAGCTCTCGCACGCCAGTCCCCGCCGGCACCGGTACGTTGAGCGCACCGCGCGTGAGAGCCGTATCCAGGACGAGGCTCTTGCAGGGAGGAACAGATGAAGGTGACCCGACCGATGCTCGCGGCGGCCGCCGCCGCGGCGGCGCTGGTGCTGACGGGCTGTGGTTCCGACGGGGCCACGAAGACCGCCGTCCCGGTGACGGCGACCGGCAGCCTGGAGCACCTGGCCGCCCAGGTGAAGTGCACGCCCGACATGCAGACCGACGCCGACGAACTCCGGCAGGCCCTCTGCAAGAACACTGACGGCAAGTTCATCCTGCTGACCTTCGCCACCGACCGCGGTCAGCGCGAGTGGATCAACGGCGCCAAGGACTACGGCGGTCACTACCTGGTCGGCCGCAAGTGGGTGGCCGTCGGCGAGAAGACCAGCACCGTCACGGGGCTGCGCAAGACGCTCGGCGGTGACGTCGAGGAGGGCACGGACCACTCCGCGCACGTGTCGGGCGACGCCTCCGCGAGCGCGACGCACTCCGGTCACTGACCGCGACTCCGGCCCACCGGGCCGGACTCCGGTCGCCGAAAGCTCCCGGCACACAAGAAGGCCGGCGGTGAGGAATCCTCACCGCCGGGCGTGTCAGTCGGGTTTCAGGCGGACCCGCGCAGCGGGGCACATGCACTTCTTGGCC